>JBDTLH010000256.1:0-20719 GCA_039934875.1 Acidobacteriaceae bacterium
GGCGAAGAGCGGTTTCGCCGCGAAGGCGTAGATGCCGGAGTTGATCTCTTTTTCGCTAAGCTGGTCGGGAGTGAGCGCCTTCTGCTCGATGATCTTCGCCACCTCGACGGGATCGGAGAGCTTGCGAATCACGCGCCCATAGCCGGAGGGATCGGGCGGGATGGTGGTGAGGATGGTCATGGCGGCGTTCTCGCTCAAATGAAAGTCGCGAAGCTGGGCAATAGTCCGCGGACGGATGAGCGGCGCGTCTCCGCTGAGGACGAGGATGTGGTCGAAGCGGGAGAGGTGTTCGCGGGCGCATTGGATCGCGTGTCCGGTGCCGCGCTGCTCGGATTGGAGGGCGAAGTTGACGCCCAGGTGCTCGACCGCCCCGCGCACCCGGTCGGCTTCGTGTCCGATGATTACTGTAACGTCGCTTGCGGGGGCAATGGCAAGCGCCGCGCGGATGACCTGCTCGAGCAGCGGCTTGCCTCCCACCTCGTGCAGTACTTTGGGACGGCGGGATTTGAGGCGCGTGCCCTTGCCAGCCGCCATAATAGCAATTCCAAATTGAGGCATGTGAGCTAGTTTACTTGAGAGGCTATTCACCACGGAGACACGGATTGGTGGCTGATTGTCGAATTGTCAAATTGTAGAATTGACGAATTCAATGGGGTTGTCGAATTCAATTTTGCAAATTCGACAATCCGACAATTCGACAATTTCAAAGGGGGCGGCCGCGGTATCCCAGCGCGACCAGCTCGCGTGCGACGCGATCACAGGCGTGGCGCAGCACACGTCCTTCGGCGGCGAAGGGGCCACAAATGGGCGCCACGCCGAGTTGTTCGATGGCTTCGGCGTCGGTCGCGATCTGCTCGGCGGATTCCGTGGCGTACTGTTGGCGCAGCTCGGGGGAGACCGGCGTGGCGTTAAGCAGCGCGTAGTCAAAGAGCCTCTGGCCTCCGGAGTGCTGGTGGATAGTTGAGATGTGCTGCGAGGCGGTGAGGCCCAGGCTCTCGTTCGCCTGGGTCATGAGGTTGCAGATGAAGACGCGGACTGCGCCGGCGTTGGCGATGGCTTCGGCGATGCCGCTCACCAGCAGGTTGGGGATGATGCTGGTGAAGAGCGAGCCGGGACCGATGGTGATGAGGTCGGCGTCGCGGATGGCGTCGAGCGTCTCCGGCAGGGGGCGCGGGTTGGCGGGGACCATGCGGAGTTCGACGATGCGCTTTTTGCTGGCGGTAATGTTGACCTCGCCGCGCACGGTGGAGTTGTCATCCATGAGTGCATCGAGTTGCACGTCGGCGTTGGTGGCGGGAACGATGTGCCCGCGGGTAGTAAGAATTTCCGAGGCTTCGCGCACCGCGACGGAGAAGTCTCCGGTGATGGAGGCGAGGGCGGCGAGGAAGAGGTTGCCGAAGTTGTGGCCTTCGAGCCCCTCACCGGCGGTGAAGCGGTACTGGAAGAGGCGGGCGAGCAGAGCTTCATCCTCGGAGAGGGCGACCAGGCAGTTGCGAATATCGCCCGGGGGAAGCATGTTGAGTTCGGCGCGCAGCCGTCCGCTGGAACCGCCATTGTCGGTAACGGTCACGACGGCCGTGAGGTCCACAATGTGTGGTTCGTCGGGTTGAAAAGCGGTAGGCGCGGGATGGGTGGTGCTGGAGCTGTTCGGCGGTACGAAGTGCTTGAGGCCGCGGAGAATGGTGGAGAGTCCGGTGCCGCCTCCGATCGCGACCACTTTAAGGCCGCCGCGTTGAAGAGAATCCATCCTGGTCAACTGCGCCAGTGGGGTGACGCGGTTTCGCCGAGGGACTCAGGATAGAGCAGCTCAGTGAAGCGAGGATCGTCCGCCATGTTCTGAAAATCGCCATCGTTGCGCGCCTGGATGCGGTTGCGCGGGTTGAGGTCGATGGAGCGCCGCAGATGGCGCAGCGCCTCCTCGGAGCGGCCCGCCATGCAGCTCAGGACGGCCAGCCCATAGTGCGCGTAATCCGCTTCGGGCCAGCCCTTGGCGACCTTTTCGAGCTGGCTGCGGGCCTCGTCATTGCGGCCTTCATTCATCAGAACGACGGAGTAATCGTATTGCTCTTCCGGCGA
Organism: Acidobacteriaceae bacterium; assembly: GCA_039934875.1. Classification (GTDB taxonomy): domain Bacteria; phylum Acidobacteriota; class Terriglobia; order Terriglobales; family Acidobacteriaceae; genus JBDTLH01. The sequence continues at coordinate 2,077 of JBDTLH010000256.1, forward strand.
CTTGGGCGATTTGGAGCCCTCCCCATCATCGAGCTTGGCGGAGCAGGCATTGAGGTGGACGCGGACGCGGTCGGCGATGTGGCGGGGAGCGCTGGCGCTCTCCAGCAGCTTTTCAAACGCCGCTTTGGCGCGATCGTACTTGCGGTCATGCATCATGCGCAACGCCGCTTCATAGTGGCCGAGCGCGGCGGCTTGCTCGAGGGCCGCGGTATTTGCTGGTTGCTGGATCGGTGCTGCTTTCTTGATCGCCATATACTTCTCTATTAAGCGGAGTTATAGCGGGTCGCAGCGCTCCGCGTCAACTGGACATTCTACTTAGATTTGGCTACTTAGATTTTGTTCAGGTTGATGCTGTTGAAGTCGCCGTGGATGATTCCGTCGCGGATCTGCTTTGCGCTCTTGCCCTGCTTCAGCATCTGGTTGGCATAGTAGAGCTCTTGCAGGCAGGTGCCACACTGCGCGCCGTGTTCATCCGTGAAGCAACTGCGCAGGCTGTTATGCCCCAGGTGCTGGTCGCAGTGGCAGTAGCAGGGCAACTGATGGAGGGTGCGCTGGATGCGGGCGGCAATCAGATATGCCCGCTCCTGGAATCCATAGCGCCGGGAGCCGGGCGAGAGCTGGGCCGGGGCCAGTATGGGCGGCAGCTGGGCGCCCACTGCGGGAGGCTTGGCGTTGTAGGCGGGCACGTCCTGCTGTGCCAAGGCAGGGAGAGAGAGCGGGAGGAGCAGGGCCGCGGTGAGCAGGACGCGAAGTTTCATGGAAAGATTTTACTCCCAGAGAGCAGAAGCGACCACTGGGAACAGAGGATGCACGAAGGGAGACGGAGGAGAGGCAAGGGTCGAGCCGGGGCCGGAATCCCCGTGAGATCGCTTAGCTGGGGAATAGGGCCTCTAAGGGCCTGGAAGAGCCGTGCAAAGCGTGATCATAATGGCTCAAAAAACGTCGAAATCGATCACAAAAACGCTCAAAAGCACGCTTTTTGCGCGCACGGCCACGGAACCTTAGGGGCTTAGGTTGATTATCGGGTGAATCCCTGTCTATCGCCGTCGCTGGCGCAGGCGCACGTCAATGCTGAGCACTCCGTATTGGTCGCGCACGCCTACGATGGAGATGTTTTTGTTGACGTTGTACTCCACCTGGATGAGCTGCTGGTTGCTCTGCGTCGGGTAGGTCACGAAGGTGACGGTCAAATTGCTGGAGACGGACTGCTCGACGGTGATGCTCGGCTTGTTGTTGTCGAGACCTCCGCCCTGGGGATCAATCTTCACTCTGCTGATGCCAAAGAGCTTCTGGATGCGGCTGCTGACGGCGGCGTTGAGTGCCTCCCCTAAGACGGCGTTCTGCGCGGATTCGGTGAAGCTGGTCTGGTTCTGCGAATTGGCGGTCTCCTCGGTAGTGCGCTGAAAGGCGAGCAGGGAGATGATATCGGTGGTGGAGAGCGGCGGCTCGGAGCGGTAGGTGGTGCTGAGGCGGTCGATGGGGCCGTGGAAGCCGAGGGTGATGTCGTAATCGCGGATGGTGGCGGATGCCTCGACGTTCAGGATGGGATCGATGCGCAGCGCATTGGTGAAGGTGATATCGCCGCGCTCCAGATGGTATTTGGTTCCCTGGAAGAGTATGTCGCCCTCGGCGATGTTGATACGGCCCAGCAAGATGGGATTCAGCACCGATCCGCGGACGTTGAGGTCAATTTCACCGGAGAGCGTTGCCAGCGAGGTCTGGACCGCAAGCTGGGGGGCGGATGATACGTGGACGTTCAGCCGCAGGCGGTTGGCGATTGAGGTCGGGTCGGGAGTGGAGGGAGGCTCTTTGCTTTGGGCAATGTAGCGTGCAAGGTCGAATTGCTGGGTCATGGCGAACTTGGTGATCACCACGTCTCCGCTGAGGGTTGCGCCGCGCAAAGTGCCGGTGAGTCGGAGGTCGGCGTTGGCGACCACGCTGGTGCCCTGATAACGGACGCGGACATCGTTGCCGGTCGCGGTCAGGTCGAAGAGCAGCCCGTTGCGGTAGGTGGCAAAGCCTGCGATGTTGAGTTGGCCGCCTCCGGTTTGAGCCGTGAGCTGCTGTACCTGCAAACGGTCCTGGGTAAAGACCAACTTGCCGTTCATGTTGCTGAGGCCATTGGGCAGGTCAAGAAAGGCGACGGCGGCGTTTCGAAGGTCGATCTCGCCCTGTAGGTTGGGGTGAGCTAGCGTGCCTCGCGCGGTGACGCTGATGGTGGTAATTCCACTCGAAGAGACGTCGGAGTTAAAGCTTTGCAGCAGTTTCAGGTTCACTTTGCCGTTGAGGTTGGCGTTCAATGCTTTGGCGCCGGTGAGCGCGAGGGAACCGCTGGCGACGAGATCGGTATCGGGGCCGACCAAGTCAAGCTGTTGCAGTTGCACCACTTGATTTGCGAGGGCAAAGCGGATCGGCCCCTGGTTTTGTAGCCTAAAGCTTCCAACGGAGAGGCTGAGCGAGGGAATTTCGCCCTTAGCGGTGAGCAGCGCAGGCTTCTTCAGCGGGCCGGCGACATCGAAATATCCGTTGACGCGAGATTGTCCGGTGACGTTGCCCTGGGTGTACATCTTGAGCAGCGGAGCGAAATCGAAATCGGAAAAAACGGCATGCGCGGTGCCTGGAAAGTCTCCACGCAGACGCACGGTCCCGTTTAGATTGAGCTTCGCGATGCGGCTGTTGGCGGTGCTGGCGGTGAAGTGGAGGGTGTCACCCTGGGTCTTGCCGTCAAAGATAACCGCGCCGATCTTCTCGCCGTTCATCACCGCATTGGAGATTTGCAAGTGGGCGTCCACGCTGGGCGCCTGTACGGTGCCGCTGGCCTGCGCGGTGAATTCGGCCGTGCCACCCAGGTGCGTGCTGCCCTTTTGCAGTTGCTTGAAGTGCGCCAGGTTGAATCCTGAGCCGGTGATCTTTGCGCTGAATGCCTTGCTGGTCAGGTTGTAATTTCCGGAGCCATTGACCACTCCGCCATCTTCGGCCAGGGAGAGGCGGCCAATCCGCAGCTCTTGTCCGGCAAGATGCAGATCGGCCTGTAAGGTCTTGAAGGGCTGCCCGTAGGCGCTGCCGTTAGCGATCTGAACAGCTCCGCCGCCGCTAAGATTTTCGGCCGTGCCGGATGCGTTGAGATTTGCCTGCAACGTGCCGCTTACCGGGTAGTCATACCCGGCGATGGCCTGTATATCTTTGAGCATCGCATTCTTGACGTTTACTTTGGCGTGAAAGGGAATTTGTTTGGTGGGATACGCGACCTGGCGCCTGCCCACTTGATGGCGTAGCGCGGCGGTGGCGTCGAAGGCGATCGTGGCTGATCCGCGGTGCAAGATGCCGTTGCTTACGGAGAGCGCGGCGGGGGTGTAGTCGAGATCGGTGCTGAGTGAATCCCAATGGATGGACTTTGCGGGTGCGGTTTTGGGCGCGGGGGCGGGGGCACTCACGGGAGTTGCCGCCGGGTGTGGCGGCGCGGCGGGGGCCAGCAAGACAGCGAAATTATTGACGGCAAGGTGTCCGTGAAGATGGGGCAGCGTGAGCGATCCGGTTGCGGCGCCGGTGAATTGCGCGGTGCCGTCGAGCGTCACTGGCGGCTGATCTACCTTGATCGCGGCCAGCAAGGGGGTGAACTCGCCGAGGTCCGAGGTGTTCAAGGTGAAATGGATGCTGCTGTCCGGCTGGTCATTATTACGATTACGGTTACGATCACGCAAGCCCAGCGTTCCATGTGCGGTGAGCTGGGTGCCGCGGGTGTGCAGGTCAAGCTGGGCGATAGAGAGGGAGTCCCTTCTGCCGTTGTACTGCGCGTCCAATATGCCTGTCAGGGGCAGCGCCGGCGGGGGAGCGCCGCGCGGCTCGAAGCGAAGGGAGAGCTTGGCGTTAGCATTGGCGGGGGAGCCGATCCAGTCCGCGAGGACCAGTCCCGAGGCACTCGAATCTATGTCGATCTTCTTAAGTGCGGCCGGGGCCTCGTTGGCGACGAGGCGCGCGACGGAGATGCCCGCGAGATCCATTCGTGCCCTGCCCCGCTGCCGTTGGCTGTCGCTCCAATCGGCGATGGTGATGGTCCCGCGAGCAGTGCCTCCGAACAATGCCGCGCGCAGGTCTTTCAGCTCCAGCTTACGTGGATCGATGGCATAGTCCGCACGAGCGTTCAAGCCGACGAGGTTGGTAGTTCCTTTACGGTAAGACAGATCTTTGATGGTCAGATTGCCGCTCGCGGAATATTGGCTAGCATGATATTGGCCTTTACCGGCGAGATCAAGCGTGCCGCCGCGCAACTCTGGCATGTTCAGCAGTTGCGCGGCTTCGGCGGCGCTTAGTGTTGCGTTGTAGTTGAGGGTTACCCGCGGGTCGTTGAAGTTGACGACGCGACCGCTTGCGTCCAGACTGGAGCGCGGGGAGGACCAGCGCAGCGCTTTGATGTCGGCGTCGGTGGGATGAAGGGCGATCTGCGCCTCCAGGTTGGAGAGCAGCGGAGGGGTGTTCTTATAGTCGGTCGAAAGAGCGCCTATGCGGATGCTGCTGTCGTACTCACGCTGGTTCGGATCGGCGTTGGGGGTGAAGGTAAGATCAACCGCCAGTTTGTCGGCGGTGAGGTTGAAGGGAATCTTGCGATCATTGAGGAGCAGCAGGCCCTTTGAGATATCGGCTTTATCAACCGCCAGATTGAATACCGTCTGGAGCGGGTCCGCGCTGCTAGAGGTTTGAGTTTTGGGAGTGGGCTGGTTGGTGCTGCCGTTGGGATAGACGATCAAGTGGACGACAGGATGAGTGACGCCCAGATAGCGCAGCCCGATCTCTTTTTGCCAGAGGGAGATGATTCTGGCGTGGATGGTGAGGTGGTCGATGTGCGCGTAAGGGACTTCGCCGGGCGCTTCGAGGCCGTGGATGGTCAAATCGTTGATCTCGACATCGAGCTTGGCGATGTTCCATTGCAGCGACTTGAGCTGGACGCGGCCACCGGTCATAGCTTCGAGCTGCGCCACTACCTTGGAGCGCACGAGGGCATTGAAGCTGGGCGATTTCAGATAGATGGCCGCGCCAATGAAGAGGAGGAGCAGCAGGACGCCAATTACAGCCGAGGCCACGCGAATTCGGCGGGGCGGCCTGGCTCCGGTGTTGTCAGGTGCGATCGGGATGTTCTGCTCCGCCATGGCGCTTATTTGACCTTTGTCATGCAGGGAAGGGCGATTTCAACCAGTACCCCAGCGGCTGAAGCCGCCAATTCTTTCAGTGGCTTATCCCCCGGCTGAAGCCGGGGGTCTACCCAAACCAAGCCGGGGGTCTACCCAAACCTGTGTTTTTCCGCAGCTTATGAAGCTGGGGGTCTGCCCCGAACTTTTCGAGACATCAAGACATGACATCAAACATACAGTTAATCAGAGTCTCCCTGTGGTCATGCGATCAAAGGGAGGCGCCCTCCAGATGTTTGCTTGAGAGCGTATCGCCTTCAACCACTGCCCCATGGCTTCATCGATGTTCCGCTCCAGCAGGACCGCCTGGATTTTTGGTTCGACGCTGGCCAGAGAAGGCACTGGGGCGCCGCGCTTCTTCATCGCGGGTATGAAGACGCTGTTGTAATACTCGTTGATTTGATGGGGTGTAGCCTGGGCCCCGGCGCGGAAGCGCAAATCCACAAACTCGAGGACATCGACCTGCTGGCGGAGATGCTCATTCAAGGCGGCCTGATCGAGCCCATACTCGCGGAGCAGTTTTTGCCATGCGGCATCGCTCGCCGCGGCATGGCGCTGGCGGCGAAGCTCCTGCGTGACCTTGGCCATGCGCTGCTGCTCATCGGCCTCATCGACGCGGGCATGGGCTTCTCGCAATTGCTGGCTGAGCAGCATGGCGTCAATCATCCGGTTCAGTGCTTCATTGCGTTTCTGGAGGGTGATCTCGCCGGGCGGAGTGCCTTCTATCAACGCCTGGATGCGCACTTCCTGCTCTACATCGCTCCACAGTATGGGCGCGCCATTCACGGCGGCAACAACACGGTCGAGATAATCGGCGTGCGCCAAGGGTGCGAGAGCCAGCAGCAGGAGTGAAAGACAGAGATAGCGGAAGATTTTCATCAGAAGGTCTGCCCGATGCTGAAAAAGACGTTAATGCGCCCGGTGTGCCTGGTGCCAAATACATCAGTCACAATTCCGTTGGCGTCGGTTTGGGGGAAAAAGCCATGGTACAGCGGAGCATTCAAGTTGTAACCGAGGTCCACGCGGACCGGCCCGATGGGGGTGCGATAGCGCAGCCCGGCGCCGATTGCGGCTGAGTCGTAGTTGAAGTTGCAGGGCGCATTCTGGTTGGTTTTGCAGGCCAGCTTGTCAGGCTGAGAGAAGCGCAGCAGGCTGGAAAACATGTGCCCGGTGGTGTCGTAGGTATTGCCGAGATCGTTGAAGAGCACCGCGCTGAGGTTGTTGCCGACGAGGGGCAAGCCAATGGGGGGAGTGCGCAATTCAACACTGTTGATAAACAATGCGGCGCCGCCGACGGGATATCCGGTGGTGCTGTCTCTGGGGCCGGCCTGGTTGATGGCAAAGCCGCGATGAGAGTTTGCGCCGCCGGCATAGAAGCGCTCGGCCAGCGGCACCAGGCCGCCGAGATATCCAAAGGGGCTCTCGGAGCCGATGCTGATGCTGCGCGCCAGCACCCACTGGCGGTTAGTTTTGCCGAAGGCAAAGTAGGTGGAGTTCTGGAAGAAGAGCCGGGAGAAACTGGGATCGGGACACTGGTTGGGAAGGTCTTCATTCTGCCCAGAGATCAACGAGCCGGTGCAGTGGGAGCCGAAGGCGGTGCTGGAGAGGGCGATGTCCGCGGTATTGTAAGTGCCCTTCTTCGAATCGAGGGGATCATCTCTGGTATCGCGCACCAGGGTGAATCCCGGCATGCCGACGTTGACCGGCAAAGAGAAGAGGGGGACCTGGTCGGGCGTGATGTTGAGAGAGTTGACGGATACGCGGCGGTAGGCAAAGCGGTATTGAAAGCTGGTGGCTTTAGTCCATTGCTGGCGCACGGCGAGCTGGCCCTCCAGGCGGCGCGCGGCAAAGGTAAGCACGTCCTGAGTGTCATCGTAAAAGATGCTGGCGGAAAACGTGAGGGACGGATGGTTAAACGTGTTGGGGTCGGTATAGGTAAGCAACGCGCGCTTTTGCAGCCTACCGTAATTGCCCTTGAAGGTGACGGACTGGTCGGTGCCGCGCAGGTTGATGCGCGAGACGTCGAATTCGACGCGCGGGCTGAAACCGAAATTACCATTGGGATTGCAGTTGTTTTTGACGGTTTTGGTGCAACGGTTGGAGTTGTTGAGTCCGGTCTGGGCCTCAAAGCCAAGCCCATAGGTGAAGGTATAGCGCCGCGCCTCCTGCATGTGCAGGAGCACGTTTTTGTAGAGCATCTCGCCGTCGGGGTCCTGCACCGCCGTATCCACTTCGTTGAAGAGGCCGAGGTCATAGAGGCGGCGCTGGGTATCGAGCACCGCGCTCTGGTCCAGCGGCTCTCCGTCGGCGAATTGGATGGTGCGGTCAACGGTCTTCCTGCGGGTGTGGCGCAGGCCGTAGAGCAAGGTGCGATCGACAAATACCTGGGCGCCCTCTTCGATCCGAATGGTGAGATCGACACGATTGGGAGCGCCGCTGGCAGGGGTGCTGGTGCTTCTGAACCTGGCCTTGGGAAAGCCGTGGTTGTAATAGTAATTCAGCACCGTGTCGCGATCGCTGGCGATGTCGGCCGGGGAATAGGGTTGGCCGGGTTCGGCATCGGAGAGGAGGTTGCGAACCTCGTTGGCGGAGCCGGGCGCGACGCCTTCGAGATCGAGCTTGGCGATCCTGACCTGCGCGCCCTCATCGACGTGCAGCACCACGTCGATATCGCCCTCTTTGCCCTGGTAGTTGTCCACGATGTCGCTGGTGACTTTCACGTTGGCGAAGCCATTTGCCTTGTAGAGGTTCTCGATGGCGGTCACGTCATGGGCCAGGTTGGCCTGGCTAAAGACGCCGCGGCGCAACAGAACATCGGCGGGTTGCACTGCCATGCGCTCGCGCAGGTCCTGGGTATCGAAATACTTGTTGCCGGTGATTTCCACCCTGGCGATTTTGTGGCGCTCGCCACGATCGACGGTATAGACGATGTCGTCGCGGCCAGGAGTAAGTTTCTGCTGGTATTGCACCTTGACGTTGAAGTAGCCCTGGGTTTGGAAGTAGTCGCGCAGATTGCGGCGGCCCTCGTTCAGCAAGTCGGTATCGACGGCGTTTTCTTCATAGATGGGAATAAACTTTTTGAGCTTGCTTTTGCGCAGCTTGGCGCCGGCAATGGAGACATCGACCTTGGGCCCGCGTTCCACGGTGAAGGCGTAGTCCACGGTATTGGTTGCGGGATTGTACTGCTGGCTGGTGAGCGTGACCTGGGCCTCCAGGCGATTGTCTTTTTGCAGCTTCTTACGGAGGCGGGTCTCCGCGCGGGTGAGGGTGGTGCCGCCTACTGTGTCGCCGGTCTTCAGCTTCGAAATTTCCAGGAGTTCGCTCTCCGGTTGTCCCGCTTCGCCGGTAAACTGGACCCTTCCGATGCGGGCTTGCCGGCCGCGCGTGATCTGGTAGCTGATCTGCTCCTGCTGGGTGTCGCTGTTGGGTTGCAGTTGGGTCGCCACGCTGGCCTGGCGCCAGCCATTTTCCGCCAGGGTGCGCTTGATGCGCTGGAGGGCGAAGTCCAGCTTGGTCTGGGTGACCGGCTCTCCTAGTTGCAGCTTGGTCGAATCAATGAGGCGCGCCGCGCTGGTGTGGGGCGGCGATCCTGACATATAAATCACGCCGACGAAATATTGCGGCAGGGTGTGGTAGGTGAGTTCTACCTGCTCGCCGGAGCGGAGGGAGTCGAGCGATATTTCAGTGAATTTGCCGCTGGCAAAGAGTTGTCGAAGATCGTTGCGCAGCTTCGCCGGATCTGCTTTCGCGCCGGGCTTTTGGGTGAGATGCTGAAGCAAACGCTCTTCATCCAAGTGGTATTTGTCCTGGGCCGCATTGGGGGCATCGCTGATCATGCGTATTCTGCTCACGACCAGTCCCTCAATCTGGTTCAGGGCACCAGTGTTGATGATGGGAGCGGAGGGCGGGCGCTGCGCGGGGTCGGTCGCCAATGAGCCTTCCTGCGCCGGCAAGACAACTGCCGCCGAGATAGTAGTCATGGCCAGATAGACGAAAATGCCGCGCAGGATCGCTCGCAAGTTCTCCGCTTCCGCTAATCAGAATTTAACCGCCCGGTGGGACTCCGGCGACCAGCACTATAATAGAGCCTCTGCCGAAGACTTCGCCAATGCCGCTCACTGGTGAGATGAACGATGTGGAGCGTTACTCGCGCCAGACGCTTTTTCCCGGGATTGGCATGGAGGGGCAGAAGCGCATCTCCGCCGCTCAGGTAACGATTGTCGGATGCGGTGCAATCGGAGCGGCCGTCGCTTCCCTGTTGGCACGTGCCGGAGTAGGCACCCTGCGCATCATTGATCGCGATTTTGTGGAATTCAGCAATCTGCAGCGGCAAGTCTTATTTGACGAAGCGGATGCCGAAGAGTCGCTGCCCAAGGCGATAGCGGCGGCAAGAAAGATTGCCGCTTTTAATAGCGCCGTCGCGGTTGATCCGCGGGTGAACGATCTGGCTCCCGGCAATGCGGAAGAGTTGCTGGGCGATTGTGACGTGATGCTCGACGCCACGGATAATTTTGAGACCCGCTATTTAATCAATGATGTGGCGGTAAAGCAAGGCAAGCCATGGATCTATGCGGCGGCCGTGGCTTCCTACTGCGTGACCATGAACATCCTGCCGGGGGAGACGGCGTGCCTGGCTTGCATCTTTCCGGCTGGCCCGAAGGGGGCGATCGAGACCTGCGATACTGCGGGAATCATCGCTCCGGCGGTCAATTATGTGGCTTCAATCGAAGCCGCGGAATGCCTAAAGTTGCTGGTAGGGGCGCGCGATAAACTGCGGCGCACCATGATGTCCTACGACGTGTGGACGAATAATGGGGCCAGCTTATCGGCGGCCAAGCCGCGTGGTGGATGCCAGTGCTGCCAGTTACGCGAGTTCGTGCATTTGGCAGGCGAGGGGCGCGCTCATATTACTTTATGCGGCAGAAACTCGGTGCAGATCCACGAGCGGGAGCGCCCGGTCAACTTCGAAGAGATGGAAGGCCGGCTCAAGCCCCATGGCGAGGTGCGGCACAATGAGATGGTGCTGAAGTTCTGGCCGGCGCGCGGGGAGTATGAGATGACGCTGTTTCCCGATGGACGCGCGATTATTAAAGGCACCACGGATGCGGCGGTGGCGCGCAGTTTGTATGCGAGGTTTATCGGAAGCTGAGCAGGGGCGGTTTCGAGTTGGAGTTTCGAGTTTTCGAGCTTCAAAGACAACCTGTGATGCTATGATTCCGCAACACACAAAGATGGCGAACCCTCCGACCTCCGCACTGCGCCGCGAACTCGGCTTCTGGGACGTTCTGCTGTTCAATATAGTGGCCGTGCTTGGTCCGCGATGGGTGGCGGCGGCGGCGCATAATGGCACTTCGTCCATCAGTTTGTGGGTGCTGGCGGCGGTGCTCTTTTTCATGCCGACAGCGTTTATCCTGGTCGAGCTTTCTACGCGCTTTCCCAGCGAAGGCGGACTTTATATATGGACGCGCGAGGCATTCGGCGATTTTCACGGTTTTGTCGCCGGCTGGTCGTACTGGGTCTTTACCCTGCTCTACTTTCCTGGATTGCTGATGGCGAGCGCGGCGATGTCAGCCTATATCTTCGGGCCTAAGGGGTCGTCCCTCACGTCCAATCAACCCTTTCTGGTGGTGGTTTCGCTGCTGCTGCTGGCGATCGCCGTATGGCTCAACATCGTCGGACTGAATATCGGCAAATGGCTGCAAAACGCGGGCGGCGTGGGAACCTATGTGCCGCTGGTGATCATCGCGGTGATTGCGGGAGTCTTCGCCTCGCGCCACGGCGCGGTGACGCAACTCACGGTGCACAATATCATGCCCACCTGGAACTGGGGTACGGTGAATTTCTGGTCGCAGATCGCCTTCGCGTTTACTGGGATGGAGCTGGTTTGCGCGATGAGCGAAGAGGTCAAGAACCCGCGCAAGACCTTCCCGCGAGCGATTCTTGTCTCGGGGATCTTGATCGCCGGCATCTACATCGTTGCCACCATAGCGGTGCAGGCGCTCATGAATCCCGGCGCTGTCGATCCCAAGAGTGGAGTGTTTCAGGCAATCACCTCCGGCTCCGCCGTGCTGGGAGTCGCCTGGGTAGGCATTCTGTGCGCGCTGATGGTTTCAGTGGGCAATGCGGGAGGGGTGGGGGCGACGGTCGCCGGAGTCTCGCGGGTCCCGTTTGTGGTGGGGATCGACAACTATCTGCCTGCGGCTTTTGGACGCATCCATCCCAAGTGGCGGACGCCTTATTTTTCCATCCTGGTGCAGGCGATCATCTCGGGGGCGATCCTGCTGGCATTCAATTTTCGAGAGAGCGCCAGCGGCGCGTATCAGGTGCTGGTGGATGCGGCGACGGTGCTTTACTTCATTCCTTTCCTCTATATGTATGCGTCGGTGATTAAGCTCGCCTATCGCGCGGATCGGGGCAGTAATACCCAGGCGGTCCTGATCCCGGGCGGCAAACCCGGAGTATGGATCATGGGGCTGCTCGCCTTCACGGTCACCTTCGGTTCGATTATCCTGGCGTGCATTCCGCCGGAAGACGTCACTAACAAAGTGTTGTTTGGATTCAAGCTCTTCGTGGGCACGGTGATCCCGTTGTTGATCGGTTTGTGGCTGTTCTCTCGTGGGGTGCGGCGGCAGCGCATGAGCGCCGCGCGTGCAAGTAGCGGGTAAAAGCAACCAAAGCTCCTGCATAGGCATTCTTATTGTTTTCCATCTCAATCAAAAGTGAGGTTTGAGATTCATGGAATTTTCAGTTGAAGGTTTGATGAACTTTGATCCAAGTTTGATCGAAGAAGGCGAAGGGAATGGCCCTCGGGGGCTAAAGCCCAGGGGTGGAGCGGCTTGTCCCCCGGCTTAAGCCGGGGGTCTACCCACGCGCTTTAGGGGGTAGCAACACTGCACCAGTGGTGTTGCATCCAATAATTGAAGGGGCGGGACAAAAGGATTGGCGCAAGCAAAAAAATTAGTGGCTCCGGGAATGACGGAGGCAGAGGCGATCGACCGGGCCAAGAATGGCGACGGCCACGCTTTTGAACTTCTCTATGGCATGCACAAGCGGCGTGTCTATTCGCTGTGCCTGCGCATGACCGGCAACACGGCGGAAGCCGAAGACCTTACGCAGGAGGCGTTCCTGCAGCTTTATCGGAAGGTAGGGACGTTCCGGGGGGAATCCGCTTTTTCGACCTGGCTGCATCGGCTTTCAGTAAACGTGGTACTGATGCACCTGCGCAAAAAGGGATTGCCGGAGGTCTCACTGGAAGAGACCATTGATCCGCAGCAGGAGGATGGCCCAAAGAAAGACATCGGGGCGCGGGACAATGTGCTCGCCGGCTCGATTGACCGGGTGAACCTGGAGCGGGCCATCGAAAGCCTGCCGCCCGGGTATCGCATCATATTTGTACTGCATGATATCGAGGGATATGAACATAACGAGATTGCCGAGATGATGGGCTGCTCCATCGGCAATAGCAAATCGCAGCTACACAAGGCAAGGATGAAGTTGCGCGACCTGCTTAAAACCAGAACTATCGAGAAGGTCCGGCGGTGAGAAATGATTAACGGCGAAGACAACAAACAAGACAGAGTGGATGGTTGCGCGGATTTCCAGGCGCAGTTACCTCATCTCATGGAATCTGGAGCGGACGCTTCGGGAGATCCCCATTTGCAGGAGTGCAAATACTGCTCCGACCTGGTATCGGACCTTGAATACATCGCGCAGCAGGCGAAGCTTTTGCTTCCGCTGCACGAGCCCAGTCCGGCGGTCTGGAGCAACATAAAGGGGACGCTCACGCGCGAGGGGTTGATGGACGATGATGACGGCGGAGCATCGTCCGGCGGGCAAAAAAAAAACTCGGTGCAGGCAAGGCATTAGCCAGGGCCATCGGCGGCGCCTTGGGGCTCCTTCTCGCATCGTAAGGCGGCATCGGCGCAGGGGCCAGGGCTAATGGAGTGAAGGGCCATTGAACGCGGAGTAATGACAAAGCTCCTTTCGACTCTTTAATCGGGCAAAGAACGCTCGTCGCTCAGGATGACAAGCGGTTGTTGTTGCAAAGAACGGCCTGCGGCGATCTAACAGATCAAAACTGCGCTACTTCCCGATAATCAGGGAATTAAACAGCAGCGGAAACGTGTTCTCCGATTGGCCGCGGAACTGGCAGCGGAAGCCGATCAGCACCACCCGTCCCTTCTCCAGCGGAACCGATGCGGCCGCGACCCGACCTGCGATGTGCTGCTCTCCCAACAGCCATCCGCTGAGCAGCGGCTTTGCTTTGGGATAGACCGCGATAATATGGATGCCATCGTGGTCGCCGAGCTGATCGAACGGGTCCTCCGGTCTCTTCTCCGCCGAATAACGCAGCGGTGCGGCGGGCGGCTTGGGGTCCCACAACTGGAATGCCGCGGAGTTCACAAAGAATGCAACGGAGTCGGGCATCATCCCGCGCGCCTCCGGCAGATCAGGATCGACGTGAATCCGCAAGAGTGTGCCAGGCGCATAGAACTGCGTGGAAGGCACGCCTGCGAGCACATTCCGCACCGGCAGTCCGAACTCGTTGATCACGAAGTCAGTGGCCCCGCCCAGCGCGACGATGCGCCCTCCGGCGGCGGCGAATTGCTTGAGCGCGTCGGCGCCGCCCACCCCGATTCCGCCCTCATACTGCGGGCGCTGAATCGCCGCCAGCGACGGGCCGCCCTCGCCTGCAAAACGCGAAGGCGCGCCACTCTGCCATCCGTGCAGCATGGACTGCGCCGACTGGTCGGGCAGCACGATCACATCGAACTTGCTGCCCAGATTGCCCTGGCGCAGGTCCGCGTCGCGCACCAGTTGATAGGGGATCTGATAGCGATCGAAGAGCCACTGCGTCCACCCCGCGTCCATGTTGCCGGTCCACGACATATAGAGGCCGACGCGTCCTATCTTCATCCCCGGGGGAGGAGCCAATTGGTGCGGCGGCTCCGTAACCGGCTTGGGCTTGCTCGCAATCTCTAACGGCCGCTCGACGCGCACCACATCGACGCCCATCTGCATGGGCAGCGTCCATCCAGTCATGTCATAGGGGCGCTTGGGCGGGCCATTGGGGCCGCCGATGTGCAGGTCGGGGTAGTGCTGCGGCTCCATCAGATCAATCAGAAATGGGCGGAAGGGTTGCGCCGCGGGCATCACCACGGTTCCCGCCGGATAGCTCCTGCCTCCTGCTTCAATGGGCGCGGTCGTCTCTCCAATTTCCACTCCGCCGGTTTCGAGCGAATAGAGCATATCGCCGGCCGCCGTGGGATCATGCTGCTGCTGCGGCACCAGATAGGCATAAGGGCCACCCTTCTGGCCATGCTCGATCTGGTCGTGATTCATCTTCCAGAATTGGAAGAGCCACTCCTCGCGCCGCAGCGATGCGATGTCCAGCACCCCCATGTCGCCGGTCACCATGTAATCTACCGCGTCGCGCAGCCGCCACCATCCCCCCTTCCACGGGTTGGGATAGAACGTGCCGGGAACTTTCGCCGAGCTCCCATTGGGGAAGTTGTTAGGCAGAGAATCCGGCGCGGCATATCCCGGTGACGCATAGCCCGATAGAAAGCCCGCCGTCTCGGTGAGAATGCCAATCATGTTGTGGTAGTAGGGGGCGGTGCGCATGCCGCCGTTCCACCAGGTATCGAAGTTCATGTAAGAGACCACGCCGGATTTGTCCTCCGCCGCGAAGCGCTGCGCCATGGCGGTCCCCACCAGGTTCACTCCGCGAATCACCTCGGGCGGGATGTTGGGATTCGACGGATCATCATAAGGAGGCACGATGATGCGCGCCGGATAGGGCGCGGTCTGGTGCTGGTTATAAACAATCTGTGGCAGCCACTCCTTATACAGCAGCTTGGCTACGTTGCGGCTCTCCGCCTGGGTGAAGGAATACCAGTCGCGGTTGTTGTCATGGCCGACGTAGCGGTTCCACAACTGCGGGACGGGCGCGGTTTCATATGGCGTGTTCAGATTTTTGGCATACCAGTGGGAGACGATATCGAGGCCATCGGGATTGATTACCGGACACAGCACGAGAATTACGTCGTTGCGTATGCGCTGCATCTCCGGCGTCTCTTCGCTCACCACCCGGTACGCGATCAGCGGAGATTGTTGCGCGCCCGCGACCTCGGTGGCGTGCAGTCCGCCGTCGATCCATACGATCGACTTGCTCTGGCTGGCCAGTTTGTGCGCGGTGGCTTCGTCGATCTTGCCCGAGGCAAGCTGCTGCACCGCCGATTTATAGCGATCGAGATTGCGCAAGTTCTCTTCGCTCGAGATGATGGCGACAAACATCTCTTTGCCATACCCCGACTTTCCTATGGCTTCGAGCTTGATGCGCGGACTCGCGGCCGCGAGCGCCTGAAAGTATTTCGTGATCAGCTCATAATCGGCCAGATGATAGTCCGCGCCGGGTGCGAACCCGAAGACCGATTCAGGCGTGGGCACGGCAACGGCCGGCTTGGCTGGTGCGGCGGATGCAACCAGCGAAGGAGAGATCAGGGCCAGGCTAAACAGCGGGATAAGAAGTAGAACGGACAGGAATGGGGGAAGTTTGATTTTCATCGCTCTTTTTTCATCGCTTTTTCGTCAAGCCAAACACTCAATGTTTCTATGAAGTGGAGAATTGTAAACCAAGCGAGGCGAACACCTACCAGCTCCCACGCTCGCCGAACATGCTGATGACCGCGGCGAGACGTTCCGCGCCGTTGGTCCAGTTGGCGTGCAAGGCGCGCTCCGTGCGGTCGGCATCGCCTTTGGCAATGGCAGCGATGATCTCATCATGTTCCATCACCGATTCATTAACGCCTCCGGTGATGGAGCTGGAATAGAGCCGCCAATAACGCTCGGTCTGCGGCTTAATGGCCTCGTAGATGGCGCGCAACCGTGCCCCGGCGGACGCCTCGAAGATGGTGTTGTGCAGCCGGGCGTCGAGGTCGAAGAAGCGGTTGGGACCGGTTGTCTCCGGGCCGCCGGTCTCAGAGAGTTGCAGGTTGACCTTTTTTAGCTCAGTGACGAGCTCGTTCCGGAGCTTGCGGTCGAGGGCTGCGGTGCGCCGCCCGGCCAGCCCCTCGATATGGCCTACAATCGCATACAATTCCCGCGCGTCTTCACGCGTCAGCGGGGCTACCGTCATGCGGGATTTGGTGCCGGTGCCGGTGGCGACAACGTAACCTTCCTTTTGCAGCCACTGCAACGCCGCCCGCACCGGGGTCCTGCTGACCCCGAGACGCAGGGCGATTTCAGACTCGATGATCCAGCTTCCTGGAGCCAGCCGCCCATGCACAATCAACTCGCGCACCGCTTCAAACGCCGTTTTTACGCTGGTACCGTGTTCAGCGGAGGCCAGCGGCTTGCGCGAGCGGGATTTCCCAGCCGCCGCAGCGGAGGCGCGAGATGTTTTCAAGACAGTCGAGGATTTTCGCATCTGATCTTTCTAACCTGAATAGCAAGCGGCATTCCGCGCCGCATTGATCACAATGTATCCTTGAAAGAATACATTCTTGTTGTTCTCTTCTTTTGAGGACGAACAATCATCGCAAAGGCGCACGAAATGAGCAACCACGAACTGCTGGGCACCTCAATCATCGCTTTCAGCCGCTCACAAAAAGGCGGCAAAGTGTTTCATGCCAGCAATCCCGCTACGGGGAAAGACCTGGAGCAGCCATTCCACTCCGCAACCCATGAAGACCTCGAGCGCGCCGCGAGCATGGCGGAACGCGCCTTCCTTCCTTACTCCGCGTTGCCGGCCGCCGCGCGGGCGGCATTTCTGCAGGCAATCGCCGCCGAGATTGAAGCCACGGGAGACCCGCTGGTGGCGCGGGTCATGGCTGAATCCGGGCTGCCAGAAGCACGGGTCCGCTCCGAACGCGCCCGAACCTGCTTCCAGTTGCGTTTTTTTGCCGGAATTCTCGAAGAAGGCTCCTGGATCGACGCCCGCATAGACACCGCAGATCCATCGCGCAAGCCATCGCCTAACCCGGAGGTGCGCTCCATGATGCGCCCGCTTGGGCCGGTCGCGGTCTTTGGCGCCAGCAATTTTCCCCTGGCCTACTCTGCCGCCGGCGGAGATACTGCCTCCGCCCTTGCCGCGGGCTCTCCGGTGGTCGCCATTGCCCATTACTCGCATCCTGGTTCAGCGGAGATCATGGGCGCCGCGATCCAGCGCGCCGCGCAGGCGCTGGGCATGCCGGATGGAGTGTACTCGCTGCTCTTCGCCGCCAAGTCCGAGCAGCAGGTTGGAGCGGAATTGGTGCGGCATCCCGCCATTGCCGCTGTCGGGTTCACCGGCTCGCGCGCCGGAGGGACCGCGCTTTTGCGGCTGGCACAGGCGCGGCCCACTCCCATCCCCTTTTATGCGGAGATGAGCAGCGTCAATCCGGTTATTATCTTGCCCCATGCCATGCGCGCCCGCGGTGAACAGATCGTAGCCGGCCTGCACACTTCGATCACCGTCAATGCCGGACAGTTCTGCACCAATCCCGGCCTGGTGCTGCTCGGCGCCGATCAACCCGCGGACGATTTCGCGTCGGCTCTGGCCGCGCGCATGAGCGCCACCCCCTCGACCGTGATGCTGAATCAAACCATTAAGGACGCGTATGCCGCCGGCACCAGCAAGCGCGGCAAGGCGGCGGGGGTGCGCCAGCTTGCCGTGGGTGACGGCGAATCCGCTACCGCCTTGTTCGAAGTGGATGCCGCGGCATTTGTCGCAGACCCATCATTGCAGGACGAGATATTCGGCCCGTCCTCGCTGCTCATTCGCGCAAACAGTCGCGAACAGATGTTGCAGGCAGTAGACTCACTCGAGGGCAATCTCACCGCGACTGTTCACATGGAAGAGGCGGACCTGGCCGACGCCAAAATTCTGCTGCAGCGACTGGAGAAGAAGGCCGGCAGGATCGTCTTCAATGGATATCCCACCGGAGTTGAGGTCGCGCAGGCGATGGTGCATGGTGGCCCATGGCCCTCGACCTCCGACTCTCGCACTACTTCGGTCGGCGGCAGAGCGATGCTGCGCTTTGTACGCCCGGTCTGCTATCAGGACGCTCCGGCGGAGATGCTTCCGGTGGAGTTGCGTGACGGAAATCCCAGCGGTATATTGCGCATCGTCAACGGCAAATATGCGCGTTAGGGAAGAATTGTATACAATGATGAATTCGTCTCGGCTACTGGCGGCTGGCCTCTGGCTGCTTATGGCCAGCAGCTAGCAGCCTGAAACCAGAAGCCAGGAGCCAGCTCATCAGCCATGAAACGCGTTCACATCATCGACTCCCACACCGGCGGCGAGCCCACGCGGCTGGTAGTCTCCGGCGGCCCCGATCTTGGAAGTGGGCCGCTCTTCGACCGCCGCAGGCGCTTTCAGCTTGAACAGGATGATTTCCGCTCCGCAGTCGTTAACGAACCGCGCGGCTCGGATGCGATGGTGGGAGCGCTGCTCTGCGAACCGGTCGATCCATCGT
>JBDTLH010000257.1:0-3890 GCA_039934875.1 Acidobacteriaceae bacterium
GGAGCGGGAGACGGGAATCGGACCCGCGACCAACAGCTTGGAAGGCTGTGACTCTACCACTGAGTTACTCCCGCTCATCTTCATGCGTTTCGTGCGCCTCGCGCGTCTCGTTTTCTTCAACGGAACGCCGCATCGCGCCCAAAATGATGCGGAACGCGAAAAACCCCAGGATTACCACCGTCACCAGACGGACTTTGTCCGCCGCCATGGTGAACCACGCGAGGACCGCAACCCCAGCCAGCGCCGCAATCGCCAAGACCGTTCGCTTATCGAATGCGCTTGCCAGCATCACAAAAAATCTGGAGCTGATGACCGGGTTTGAACCGGTGACCTCTCCCTTACCAAGGGAGTGCTCTACCAACTGAGCTACATCAGCCTGTTACTACTATAGAGCCTGGTGCACAGGGGAGGATTCGAACCTCCGTAGATCCTAGGACCGGCAGATTTACAGTCTGCTGCCATTAACCACTCGGCCACCTGTGCATTGTGAAGTTTCTGGTTACTGGCTTCTGGCTCGTGCTCTTGCCGAACAGCTAGCAGCCAGCAGCTAGCTGCCAGAATTTGGAGCTGGCGAAGGGACTTGAACCCCCGACCCTCTGATTACAAATCAGATGCTCTACCAGCTGAGCTACGCCAGCGCAGAACATGCGGAACCTCTTGAAGTTAGCACAGCGTTCCGACTGCCTGCAACTTTGCTCCAGCCTCGGATCAGGCTCCCCCCGCTCTTTGGATTCTAACGGAACTCGCGACTCTTTGACTAGCATCCTCGGCCTAAACGGGCGTTTGACATAAACTCTGCGAGGCATATAGAGTCCTCAATGAGGTTGAGCATCTTCTCGCCTCTCAGACCCTGAGCTAAGTCAGTCTCTCTGAAACGTTCCCCCCCTTTAGCAGTTTTTGTGCTACTTCCAGAGGAGTATTCTGAAGCCCACTCGCCTGTTAATCTGCCTTGTCACCACACTGCTAGCCACTCACATTGCGGCAGCCAACAACGTAAATAGCGCGCAGGTCACAGCATCGGTATCGACGAATGATGGCTGCGCACAATCCGCAACTGGGCCTAGCATATCGGTTGGGTGCTCCACCAGTAATCCGGACCCAACAATTTACGCGAACGCCATCGTCAGTGGTTTTGCTGGATTTAACGCTGGCCAAGTCGACGCCAATGCATTTGCGGACTCTCATCCAACTGACCCTCCAACCCTCGTCGCTGCCTTCTACAACGTCAGCCTGGGTCTTACCGGAACGTACATCCTGAGTGGTGGTCATGGTACTGGAACGGTCATGATTGACTTTGAAAGCCTTCTGCACAGGCTTGACGATCCTTCATGCATGTTACAGTTCGATGGTCAGAATGTGGAGTGTAGTTTTACGCAATCGCTTCAGTTTCAAGTAGCCTATAACATCCCATATCAGTTGACGATCAACTTTAGCGCAGATGGCGATGCACAGGACGACGGTTTCGGTAGCCCTGACTTCTCGAGCACCGACTGGGGTTACTCTATCCAAGCTGAGCAAGGCACCTTTGCTCCTGTTCCTGAGCCGAACAGCCTTTTGCTTCTGGGGACTGGATTGCTAGGTACAATAGGTCTGCTGCGCCGAAGGTTTATCGGTTAAGACACAGCATCGTGTCCAGAACAGGGCGGCATAAAGAGCCGTCCTGTTCTTTTTTTGTCAGCCCTCCTCAATAGAAGTTTCACAGATATCCGAGAGCGCGATCGCACCTCCAAGCACTTTCCGAGCTGCTGTTTTTGACACCTGCGCGCCCTCGTCTTATACTCGCGGCGTTCACGAATTCTCTCGTTAAAAGAAGGTGTCCCATGCTTCGCCTCCTCCTTATTGCTTCGCTTGCCGCCTCCACCCTCGCCTACGCCTCCGATCTTGACGATGCCCCCACCCTCACCCCGCAGCAGAGCGGCACTATCAACCGTCTGCAAGCCATCAGTCCGGTCAGCACGAAGGTAGTATGGGCAAGTGGCGTGGCCGGCACCTACACCCTCACCACCGACGGCGGCAAGACATGGAAGCCTGGAGTTGTCCCCGGCGCCGAAGCCCTCCAGTTCCGCGACGTGCAGGGAGTCAGCGACAAAATCGCCTACCTCCTCTCCTCCGGCACCGGCACCGACTCGCGCATCTACAAGACCGAAGACGGCGGCCTCACCTGGACCCTGCAGTTTGAAAACCAGAATCCCAATGCCTTCTATGACTGCTTCGCCTTCTGGACCCCCAGGCGCGGCATCACCATGAGCGACTCCGTCAACGGACGCTTCCCCGTGATCCGCACCACCGACGGCGCCACTTGGCAAGACATCGGAGACCTGTTGCCGCCCGCCCTGCCCGGCGAAGCCGCCTTCGCGGCCAGCGGCACCTGTGTCGCCACCCAGGGCAGACAACGCGCCTGGATCGGCACCGGCGGCGCGACCGAAGCCCGCATCCTCGCCACCACCGATGGCGGAGACACCTGGAACGCCTACACCACTCCCGTCGTCCAGGGCACTCCTAGCTCCGGCATCTTCAGCGTCGATTTCCGTGACCACGCTCACGGCCTTATCGGCGCCGGAGACCTCTCCGCGCCCAACGCCTTCTCCAACAACGTCGCCCGTTCGAGCGATGGCGGAAAAACCTGGCATCTCGCCGCCGGCACTCCCTTCACCGGCGCCATCTACGGCCTCAGCTACGTGCGCACCCTCGACAAGGATGACCGGGATGACGAGGGCAACGATTCCCCCTCCGCTCCGAGTGCGCTTCAAGCTCCGGCGAAGGGCCGCAACCACCATGACGATGACGGACAGCAGTATGTTCGCGCCGTAGTCGCCACCGGCCCAGCCGGCGCCGCCTGGTCTTCCAACGAGGGAACTACCTGGCATCTCCTTCCCGGCGTGCTCAATTACTGGGCGGTCGCCTTCGCCAGTCCCCACGCCGGATGGCTGGTCGGCACCGACGGCCGCATCCTAAAAATCACCTTCCATTCGGACGACCACTAAAACCATCACCACGGAGGGTCGGCGTCCCCGCCGACCGCTTATTGCTTATTGCCTATTGCTGATTGCTGCCCTTACCAGTAATACAGTTTCATCCTATCCACCCAGATGCTGAAGTTCTCCTCGCGATAATCCCCGTCGAGCTGCACCGCCACATTCAGCTCCTGCACCCCTGAACCAATTGCGGAATAACTGCGGTTGATATAGCTCATGTGCCCATCGAGCGTCACCGAGACAAACACCACCTGACCGCCGGAGCGCTTGAACTGCCATACCAGATGGTGCCACGTATAGGCGGAGGGCTGGCCGCATCCCACCCCGGTCGGTTCCCAGTGGTCGCGGTTCCACACATCCCACTGGTGCGAACCTTTGATATTGCACTGCGTTCCAAAGATGAATTTCTTTCCTCCCACCGATTGGTTGACATCAAATTCAAGCGCCTGCGCCGCGCCGGGGTTATTGCTGTAGAAATAAAGATCGTAAGCAAAGTTGCTGGCGTTCGACCGTGCCCCCAACTGCTTCCACCACAAAGCGGAACCATACGGACGGCTCCCGCCCAGCCAGTATTGCGCCGATTGCCCATCCATCGAAGGCGATCCGACCCATTGCGTCAGGCTGTGCGGAGAGGGAAATCCATGGCCTCCCTGCCCCGCGCACACGTCGCAATTCTGCCAACCGCTCATCTGGTCGATGTTGTCGATCAATTGCGCATTTCCTGGAATCCCGCCGCCTCCGCCGCTGACGGTGAGGGTGAGCGACGCTTTATAAATCTTGCCATTCGCATCCCACGCCTGCACCACCATCGCATGTCCTCCCGCGGACATCGACACTGAAGTATTCACATTGCCATTAGGGGTAAAGAAGACGCTGCTGTTATCCACATAAATACGGGTCGCGACAATCTGCGCC
>JBDTLH010000258.1:0-5902 GCA_039934875.1 Acidobacteriaceae bacterium
GACGATGAAGAAGATATTTACGCCATTTTTCACTACCAAGAAAGAAGTGGGCACGGGGCTGGGGCTGTGGGTGATCAAGGGGATCGTGGAGAAGCATGACGGAGCGATCAAGGTGAAGAGCCGTTGCGGGGCAGGCTCGGGCACGGTGTTCCGGGTGGCGCTGCCGACGCGATTGACGGGGAAATGACGAAGAGCAAGGTATCACGAAGGACAGAGAGCGATGCGTCGAGGATTTTTGGAGGGTGATGAACGATGATGGTGATTAGAGCATAAAAGGAATGGCCGCCGAGTTGCGCCGAGTAACGCCGATAACAGCGGAACGAAGAATGAAATCGATGAGAGAAGAGAGGCGGTGCAGCGATGATGGAGTGGAATTGCGGGATTAACAGGCTTTCGGACGATGTACTGTTCCATGCTTCCCTCTCGCCGGAATCCGGAACAGGATGGGAGACTCAGCGGGCTACGCCGACGCGCCAGAAGGTGCTGGTGGTGGATGATGAGATTTTGATTGCGGACAGTCTGGCGGCGATCCTGAACCAGAGCGGATTTGAGGCGCGCGCGATTTACAGCGGCGCGGATGCAGTGCGGATGGCGCAGGAGTATTGCGCGGATATTTTGCTGTGCGATGTGTTGATGCCACGGATTAATGGAGTAGAGGCGGCGATTGCGGTGCAGGAGGCGTGTCCGGAGATGAGGATTGTGTTGTTTTCAGGGCAGGCGGCGACGGGGGACATTTTACGGCAGGCGCATGAGCGGGGATACGATTTTGAATTGCTGCCCAAGCCGCTGCATCCGAGAGAGTTGCTGCGGACGCTGCGGGGGGAATGAGGGTAGTTTCGAGTTTCCAGTTTCGGGTGCAAAAGCGGAACGGCGGCGAACGATGGTGGCCGATGATTAAGAGCAAGAACGAATGGCCGCCGATTTGCGCCGAAGACGCCGATAACAACACAACTACAAAAGAAGCAGCGGGCGAAGAGCAAGAACTCGCTGCGGTATTCGTCCGCTGAGCATTTTTGAACGGTGATGAACGATGATCAAAATCAGGACGAGTCTTACGCGTGCCAAGCTAAATGGGGATACAGGCTGAGAGCCTGTCGCACACGGATCAGGGCAGACAAGTGGAACTTGTTTATCCTTTTCAATTGCAATAACTGCAATTTCCTGCACACGGAACTGTGGAAATTAACCGTAAGCTGCTGAAAATGAGGCAGTTGCGATTGGCATTAAAATTGCATTACAGATCAGTGGCACGATTGTGCCGGAGGATTGAATGAAAACACCCCTGATCTCCAAGCTGATGCTTGCGACCGCCCTGCTGCTCTTGCCCGCATTTGCATTTGCCAGCACCCAAACAATAAATTTTGACGATATCCCGGATAATGGAGGCGGTACGCAGGTGCCCAACGGATATCACGGATTCAACTGGAACAATTTTTTCGCTTTGAATACTCCGCTATTCACCGTCAATGCCGGCCCCAGCGGATATGCCAATGGAACCGTCAGTTCGCCCAACATCGCCTACAATGGTTTTGGCGCTCCGGCGGATTTTTCAGGCACAAATTTCAGCCTGGTCAGCGGCTATTTCACCGGCGCGTGGAACGATGGCCTGAACATTGAAGTCCAGGGCTTCGACGCAGCCCATAACATGATTGATGACGTCAACTTCCTGGTGAATACCAGTGGTCCCACGCTGGAGACGTTCAACTGGAGCGGACTGTACGACGTGAACTTCATCTCCAGCGGCGGCGTCAATCACGGATACGCCGGGAGCGGCACACAATTTGCGCTGGATGATCTGACGGTGGGCACGGGAGCGCCGGGAGTTCCGGAGCCGGGTTCGCTTGTGTTGCTGGGCACGGGATTTATTGGATTGCTGGGCGCGGCGCGCAGACGCTTGATGTAGATTGTTTTTTTTGCGGAAGAGGACGCCTTGCGGCGTTCTCTTTTTTTTACGCGTAGAGATGTGGAGGCGAGGAAGAGCGGAGACACAGAGGACATAAAGGTTACGCGAAGGGCAGAGGGCGAAGAGCGAGAGCTCTTTGCTGTGTTCGCCTGCTGGGCCGTGGATTTTTTGGACGGTGATGAACGATGATGGACGGTGATAAAGACCAGACCGAATAGCCGCCGATTCACGCCGAAGACGCCGATAAGAGCGCAACCCACAGAGGACGTGGAGGGCCCATGAAGCGGAATCCCTTGACCGGTAGTCGGCGCGTGGCGCTGGGCGGCATGATTGTGCTGTTGCTGTTCGGGACGTGGTGGGCGCGTCCTTATGTTAAGGCGGTTCGGCTGTTGCATGGGTTGGAGGCGGGGACGGCGGCGGCGCGGGAGGTGGCAAGCCGCGATATAGTTTTGCGAAGTGGGGCGCCCGGCGCACAGGATTCCGGAGAGATTCGGGCGAGGGTTTACTTCCCTGCCCCTATCCCACCCTTCGTGCCGAAGAGCGGGGCGAAGGATGTGGCACCGAAACGCGCGCCGGTGCTGGTGCTGGTGCATGGGGTGCACTATCTGGGGATGGACGAGCCGCGGCTGGAGGCGTTTGCGCGGGGCCTGGCGCGGGAGGGGCTGCTGGTGATTACGCCGGATGTTCCGGGGATGAGGGATTACCGGGTGTCTCCAGAAGAGATCGCGGTGATTGGGGATGCGGCACTGGCGGCGCAGCGCATGACCGGCGCGCGGCAGGTGGGATTGATGGGGCTGAGCTTCAGCGGAGGACTGGCGTTGATGGCGGCAGCGGAGCCGCGCTATCGCGATGCGGTGGGATATGTGATTGCGGTGGGGGCGCACGCGTCGTTGCGGCGGGTGGTGCGTTCGTATGGAACGGATGAGGCGGTGGCGGTGGATGGAAGTGTGCATCCGTGGAAGGCGCATGAGTATGGGGAGTTGGTGGTGGTTTATGAGCATCCGGAGGATTTTTTTAACGCGAATGAGGTATCGCCAGAGGCGGTGCGGGCGGTGCTGAAGCCATTTCTGGAGGGTGACGTGAAGGCGGCAACGGCAGCGTTGCCGCAGGTTGCGGAGCCGGCGCGGAGCGCGCTGAAGCGATGGATCGGCCATGATCGCGCGGGACTGGGAGCGGAGATTGTGGCGGAGGCGGCGCGGCGCGGGGAGGCGATGGCGGCGGTATCTCCGGAGGGGCATTTGGCAGGATTGAGGGCGCGGGTGCTGTTGCTGCATGGGGCGGGAGATGACGTGATTCCCGCGACCGAGGAGGAGTTTCTGGCGCGCGCTGTGCCGCGGGGACTGCTGGATGAGGCGTTGGTGAGTCCGGCGCTGTCGCATGTGGATGTGAAGCCGCCGGGGTGGTGGGACGAGGTGAAGCTGGTGTGGTGGATGGGGGAGATGTTTCGGGTCAGTTTCGAGTTTCAGGGCGGCTGGCCGGGAATGTTCGCAGGGTGACCAAAGGCATTCACCACAGAGGACGCGGAGAAGGCAAGGCTGTGGAGTGGATGGGTTGGCGGCTGCGGTGAGGTGCTGGATTTTGTGTAGAGCGGTTCTCGTGAAAGAAGTTGCATAGATCCTGAGAGCGCAGCAAAGAACGCTGCGCTCTCAGGATGACAACTCTGGAGGGGCGCTACCCCCAAGAGGTCGCGCCGCGCGCGATTGCCCGCGAGGGCGCGAGCGCTCCGGCTGATTCGCTGTCCGCAATCCATTGGAAGATTGCCCTGATTCCTGATTTCTGACTTCTCGCTTTTCTCTGTGTCCTCTGTGGTGAATGCTCTTTCTACTTTCGCGATAGACTCGAAAATGTGTTTGCGCGCATACAGAGGATTCATTTTGTGGGGATCGGCGGCCTTGGCATGAGCGGGATTGCCGAGGTGCTGCTGAATATGGGGTATCGCGTATCGGGGTCGGACCTGCGGCGATCGGCGGTGACGGAGCGGTTGGCGGGGCTGGGGGCGATCCTCTTCGAGGGGCATCGGGCGGAGAACGTAGTGGGCGCAGAGGTAGTGGTGACCAGTTCGGCGATAGCGCGGACGAATCCTGAGATAGTGGCGGCAAGGCAGGCGAAGGTGGCGGTGATCCGGCGCGCGGAGATGCTGGCGGAGCTGATGCGGTTGAAGTACGGCATCGCGATTGCGGGCATGCACGGCAAGACGACGACCACTTCGATGGTGGCGGCCGTGCTGTCCGCGGGGGGGCTGGATCCCACGGTGCTGGTGGGGGGGCGCGTGGAGGCGATGGGATCGAATGCGCGGCTGGGCAAGTCGCAGTATCTGGTCGCGGAGGCGGATGAGAGCGACCGCACGTTCTTGAAGTTGAGTCCGATACTTTCGGTGATCACGAATATCGATCGCGAGCACATGGATTGCTATCGCGATATGGAGGATGTGGAGAATGCGTTTGTGGAGTTCTGCGAGCGGGTCCCGTTTTATGGTTTGAATTTGCTGTGCGCGGATGATGAGCGGTTGCGGAGAGTGATGCGGCGCATCTCGCGGCGGGTGGCGACGTATGGGATGGCGCCGGATGCCGACTTTCGCTTGTCGATGGTGGAGCGGGACGGGGCGGCGTTGCAGAGATTTTCGGTGGCACACAAAGGGGCGTCGCTGGGGACATTTGAATTGATGGTTCCGGGGCGGCACAATGCGTTGAATGCGACGGCGGCGGTCGCGGTGGGAATCGAATTCGATATTCCGGCTGCGGCGGTGCGCAAGGCGCTGCGGGAGTTTCGCGGAGTGGACCGGCGCTTCCAGATCAAGGGAGTAGAGCGCGGAGTGACGGTGGTGGATGATTACGGGCATCATCCGACGGAGATCAAAGCGACGCTGGCGGCGGCGCGGCAATGCGGGTATGGCAGAGTGCATGTGATTTTTCAGCCGCATCGTTATACGCGGACGCAGGACCTGCAGGAGGAGTTCGCGACGGCGTTTGGCGATGCGGATACGGTCGAGGTGCTGGATATCTATGCGGCGTCCGAGGAGTCGATTGCGGAGGTTACGGGAGAGAATCTGGCATTGGCGATCGGATTGCGGCATTCGGGCAGGGTGAGGTATGCGGCGTCGTTTGAGCAAGCGGTGGAGCAGGTGTGCGCGGCGGCGGGGCGGGGGGATGCGGTGATGACGCTGGGGGCGGGGAATGTGGTGCTGGCGGGGGAGATGGTGCTGGAGCGGTTGGCTGATGGCTGATGGCTGCTGGCTGCTGGCTGCTGGTGGCTGATGGCCGGTGGTTGGTTGAGAGCTATGCGGGAAGGGTATGCACCGATCCATTCTGAGCTGGCCGCGGGAATCACCGCATGTAAGCGTTTCTCACCGTCGCAGATGAATCGCTATTGCGGCGCAACGCGCTTGCATCCACTTGGCAGAAGCCAGTGGCCAGTGGCCGGCGACCAGCGGTAACAACTGTGGTTCCTTTGCCTGTTTTTGGGGCGGAGATGCGGGTTGGGGTGATGGCTGGGGAAATTTCCTCTTCTGGAATCACAGCCATCCAGCTATAGTCAGCAGTTAGGGTTTATCGAAAGTGCCACGCTCATCCAATCAAGATTCCGGCAAACAATATTCCGGCAAGGAATATCCATTTTATCGTCACCGGGCCGAGACCCGTGGCGAGGAGAAGACGTCGCGCCGCTCCGCTGTGGCCTTCGAAGAGGAGGGCGGAGGGGAGGACGAGAGCGCATTCCTGCGGGGCAAGAAGCGCGTGCCGGTGCGCAAGGCGGGGATCCGCAAGAGCGCGAACAAGCTCTTGCTGGGCGCGGCGGCGGTACTGCTGCTGGCGATGGCGGGGCTGGTGGCCGCGGCGGTGTGGCAATATGCCGCGCATTCCTGGCGGTTCGTGATTGAGAGCAGCGACAGCATCGAGACCGGGAGGCTCGAGCACGTGACGCGCTCGCAGGTGCTGGAGGTATTCGGCGGCGACATCGGGCGGAACATATTTTTTGTTCCATTGGCGGTGCGGCAGAAGCAAC
>JBDTLH010000259.1:0-14947 GCA_039934875.1 Acidobacteriaceae bacterium
GATGTCTTAAGAAGTGTCTATGGCGGAGAGAGTGGGATTCGAACCCACGTTAGCTTTCACTAAACACGCTTTCCAAGCGTGCGCCTTCAGCCACTCGGCCATCTCTCCGCGTCGGAAGGATGGATTCATTCTAGCATTGCGTGCTTGCGCGAGCTCCCGCCCACCTTTGCAAAGGCGGCGGAGATGAGGCACCCCCGTTGCCCGCACAGAATGACGACTCGAAGAGGTATCGCGGGGAGCTAGCGCTCGTGGCCACCGGGCGAAACCATGGCTTGCGTGGTGTGCTGTGCGAAGTATCCGCGGCGGGCGCGGGCCTTGTATTTTTTCTCATTCACCTGAATATCGATGGTATGGAAGGA
The DNA here is from genome assembly GCA_039934875.1 of Acidobacteriaceae bacterium. GTDB lineage: Bacteria > Acidobacteriota > Terriglobia > Terriglobales > Acidobacteriaceae > JBDTLH01. The sequence goes on from JBDTLH010000259.1 coordinate 360, forward strand.
GCCGTCGCGGGCGAAGTCAGCAGGCACGTAGGCGATGGAATACTGACTGCGCAACTCTTCCTGCACATCAGAAAATGCATTCGATAGGTCCTCTATCTTGAAGGGATAGAACGCGCGTCCGCCCGTCGCGCTGGCGATCTGGCCCAGAACGTTATCGCCCTTGAGAAAGGTGCCGGAGTTGTTGGTGCTGATGGTATAGATGATGACCTCCGCGCGTTGCGCCATTTCAATCGCCTGCTCGCGCGTGACTGTGCTCTGGTTATCGTCTCCGTCGCTGACCACGATGATGGCTTTGCGGACGGGTTCTCTGTCGCCGGTGTGCCAAAGCTTGTGGCGGCAGGCATCGTAGATGGCGTCGTAGAGCGCCGTACCGCCGCCGGGCCGCAGCATGCGCACGCCCTTCGCGAGCAGGGCGGTGTCGCTGGTGAAGTCCTGCGTAATCTCAGGACTTGAATCGAAGCCAAGAATGAACGCCTGGTCGCGGCTGGGGCGGATGATCGACGCCATGAACTCGGAGGCGGCCTCCTGCTCGAACTTGAAGCGCTCGCGAATGGAACCGCTGGCGTCGATCAGCAACCCCACGCGCAGGGGCAGGTCAGTCTGCGCGCTGAAGTTGACCACCCGCTGCGGAGGCTGCTTGTTGTCCAATACGTGGATATCGCCCGCCGTAAGATTGCGGACAAAGCGGCCATGCTTGTCGGTGACGGTAAAAACCACGTCCACCTCGCGGGATTCCGTCGTGAATTTGTAAGGCTCATCCTGCGCGGGTGCGCTGGTGGTCTTGTTTTGCTGCTGGACGACCGCGGGCGCGGAAGCCTTATTCGGCGGAACATTGCTGCTATTACTTGCGGCTGAAGGAGTGCTCTGCGCTTGAGCGGAAACGGGATTGCGAGGATATAAATCTTCAAACGCCGGAGGTCCCGGCTTCTTTTCGACCGCAGGCGCCGGTGGAGGCGGCGGTGGCGCAATTTGCGGGATGGGCGCGGACGGCAGATTAGCGGATGACTGGCCGTGTGCGAACGCGAAACCGGCCGCAAGCAATAACGCAATTGATAACGGTCGCCTGATATTTCGCATAGTTTCAACTCAATTATAGAGTTCCTATGTGTTAGACGTGCAAAAGGCGGAGCTGGTTCAGGAATGTTTTCAGCTCCTGGGGAAGACGCGAGGCGAGCTCCACGCGCTCTTCCGAGCGGGGATGAAAGAACTTGAGCTGCGCCGCATGAAGGAAGTTGCGCGACAGCGAGAGCGCATCTTCACCCGTCTGGGCCGCTCGCAGCCCCGCCGGAGCGCCGTAAAGGGTGTCGCCCACGACCGGATGGTGCAACGCGGACAGATGTACCCTGATCTGGTGCGTGCGTCCGGTCTCGATTGTGACCTCGAGGAAGCTGAAGGTCCCGTAACCGGAGACGATCTGCTCGAGTACGCGGTAGTGCGAGATGGCGTGGCGGCCGCGGCCGGCTTCCGGAACCTTAAGAGCACGCATGCGTGTCCGGCGGACCGGGTCGCGCTCGATCGCCCAGTTGATGGTTCCCGCAGTCGCCGGCATTGCGCCATGAACGAGCGCGAGATAAGTCTTCTCGACCGTGCGCTGCTGAAACTGAGCGGCAAGTTTGCGATGGGCGAAATCAGTCTTCGCGACAATCACCAAGCCGCTGGTACCGCGGTCGAGGCGGTGGACGATTCCGGGACGAAGCTCATCCCCGCTTCCTGGAGACAGGGTCTGGAAGCGGTGCAGCATGGCGTTCACCAGGGTTCCGCGATTGCGAGAGAGGCCTCCCGCACCCGCATGAACGCTCATGCCCGCCGGCTTGTTCACCACCGCGAAATCAGGATCGTCCAGGACCACTTCCACTTCAATCGCCTCCGGCTCGGCTTTGATTGGGGCGCGCTTTGGCTCTCCCGTTATCCTCACCTGCTCATCACCGCGGAGCCGGTAAGAGGCTTTCTGTGTGGAATCAGCGACCTCGACCAGATTGGCGGCGATAAGCTCCTGCACCCGGACGCGGCTGACCTCCGGCAGTTTTCTGGCGAGAAACTGATCAAGTCGTTGTCCAGCTTCGGAGGCTGTGGCTTGGAAAACTTGGGCATCCACAATGATTAGTAATTATTGTAGTGCGATAGAAATTTCCGCACCCTTATCGCCGCGATTCGCGTATTTGTCGATCAGGAGACGAGTGCCTCCGCCAAAAATTAAAAGGCAAGGGCCCGAAAGTCCTTGCCTTTATTAGCAGACCCACATCGCCGTGTGACGACGGCGTCAATGAACCCGTAGTAACACGGTGGGAACTCCCCGAGGCCCTTTAGGCATTTCCGTCTGGCGGACCTTGCTCACCAGGCCACAATCGAGTAGAGCTCCCGTTCATTCGCCATTGGTTCAAAAGACGGTTGTCGTCCATCACCAACGTAGCAGGCCAACCACTGCATCCTAAGGCCAATCAGGGGGATTGCGCAAGTGTCGCAGCGACAAAAGTTACTATCCGGCGCGCCGCTCTAATTCGAGGGCGCGGTCCAACATGCCCGAGAGCTTTTGCGCCCGGTCCACGTCGCCGCTCACCGCGTCATAACGTTTTCTGAGCGCGTGCAACTCATCGGCAATATTCAGGGCGGCGAGCACGGCAACGCGCAAAGAATCGACAGTCGCGCCGTGTGAAGCCACCGCGCGCATTTTGCCGTCCACATATTCGGCGAGCTTGTTATAGTATTCCGCGTCCTCGCCGCGCAGGTTATACATCTGGTCGTAGATTTCTACGCGGACACTCTGTGCTACGGCTGCGCTGCTCAATGTGCTCCCTCCCAGTTAATGCAATGACTAACCTTCAGCCTCTACGGCGATGAGGCCGTCAATTTGCGAGATCATTCGTTCCACCCGCGAGCGGGCGTCTTCCTGGTCCTTGCGCAAAGAAATCAGCTCTTTCTGCATGTTGACGATCTGTTCATCCCGGGCCATCACCTCGAGCTTGAGATCGTCGATCGCGGAATCCGCCTGCGCTTTGGCGGCACGCAGCTTGTTCAACGCCTCGATGGCGCGTACGATTTTCTCCTCCAGCGCGCTCAAATCGAGCGGTGCGGAGGCGAGCGGCAACTCTTGCAACGTGGATGAAGCCATTATTGGGTCCTCGAATGATGACGTTAAACCCGAGTATACCCGACGAAAGTCATAAGATTTCATGTGAAAATACAGGAATAATTAACTTTCAGGCTGTTTAAGCAATGGACGACTCTTCAAAGGCAACAGAAACGTTTCATATGACTTCGGCGGAGTTCCGCCGCGCAGGAAGACAGGCGATCGATTGGATTGCGGATTATTACGATCTGCTGGAAACGCGAGAGTTCCCGGTGCTCTCGCGCTCCTGCCCGGGAGAAATCCGCGCCTCGCTGCCGGAGCACGCACCGCAAGCTCCCGAGCAATTCTCCGCGCTGCTCGCCGACATGAATGCCAAAATATTACCCGGCGTCACGCACTGGCAATCGCCGGACTTCTACGCCTACTTCCCTGCCAACTCTTCGTTTCCGGGAATACTCGGAGACCTGCTTTCAAGCGGCCTCGCTGTGCAGGGGATGCTGTGGGCTACCAGCCCGGCGTGCACGGAACTTGAATCGCACGTGCTCGATTGGCTGGTCGAGATGCTCGATCTGCCGCGACAATTTCTTAGCGCCGGGCGAGGCGGCGGCGTGATTCAGGATTCCGCTTCCAGCGCCGCTTTGTGCGCGATATTGGCTGCGCGGGAGCGCGCGACGGGTTTCGCGTCGAATGCCGAGGGCGTTCGTCAGCCGCTGGTCGCCTACACTTCTTCGCAAGCGCACTCGTCCATCGAGAAGGACATCAAGGTTGCGGGAATCGGCAGCAACAATTTGCGCTTGATCGACGTAGATGACAATTTTTCGATGCAGCCGCAGGCTCTGCGCCATGCGCTCGAAGAGGATAAGATCAGCGGGCGCCTTCCCTTCTTCGTTTGCGCAACGGTCGGTACTACGTCGTCGCTGGCGATTGATCCCCTGCTGGAGATCGGCGCGATCTGCCGCGAGCACCACCTCTGGATGCACGTGGATGCGGCGATGGCGGGCACCGCCGCGCTCTGTCCTGAACTGCGTTACATCCACAACGGCCTCGAACTCGCGGACAGCTATTGCTTCAATCCGCACAAATGGATGTTCACCAACTTTGACTGCACCGCTTTTTACGTCGCGGACCGCAAGACGCTGATTGACACACTCTCGATCTTGCCGGAATACCTGCGCAATCAGGCGACGGAGCAAGGCAGCGTATTTGATTATCGCGATTGGCACGTGCCGCTGGGACGCCGCTTCCGTTCGCTGAAGTTATGGTCGGTGATCCGGCATTATGGCGTCGAGGGCCTGCGCTTTCATCTCCGCCGTCATCTAGAACTCGCGAGACAATTTGCAGAATGGGTATGCAGCGATGATCGCTTCGAGCTGGCCGCTCCGCCGTCCCTCAATCTCGTCTGCTTTCGGCTGAAGAGCTCTGATTATCAAAATGAGAAGCTGCTGACCAGGCTGAACCACGGCGGACAGCTCTACCTGTCGCATACGAGGTTGAGAGGTAAATTTGCGTTGCGCATGTCCATTGGGCAAACCACGACCGAGTTGCGGCACGTCGAAGCGGCCTGGAGGTTGATTCAGAAAACGGCAAGCCGCGACTGAGGTTGTTAGAATATCTGGTGCTCACCTTTCTTCGCACTCTTATGCTGCTGGCGCTTATCTTATGGCTCGGCGGCATTCTTTTCTTTTCCGCCGTGGAGGCGCCAGCCATCTTCCGCAGCCTGGGATCCCCTGATACCATCCATCTCGCAGGAGACATCATCAGCCGCTCTCTCACCTCACTGCACTACATCGGGCTTACCTGCGGAGTGATTTTCATCTTGTGCGGCATCGCGGCGCGCGCCGAAGTGCACAAGCTGATCGTCACCGGCGAATCCGTGACTTTGCGCGCCGCCCGCGGAGGCAGCCTCAGCATTCCGCTGGTGCTCTTGATGATGCTGCTTACCGGGCTTTCGCAGTTCTGGATTGCTCCTCGCCTGCGCCAGATCCACAACACGAATCCTAACCTCGAACAGCTCACACATGAAGAAGGCCCGCGCGCGGAATTCGACCGGCTGCACGCGCAATCCACTTATCTTGAAGGCGCGGTGCTTCTGCTCGGCCTGGGCGTAGTCGTCCTGACCGCGCGGCGGCTGGCATAGAGCGGCTGTGAGTTTTCAACCTTCTATTTCTAATCGCAACCGAGATCGCAGCTCGTGAATCAGATTGCAAGCCTGTAAACTAAGACATTCATACCTTTTTTGCGCGCTGTCGCCGTTGACGGCTCTTGATCTAAAACTCGAAACTTGGAACGCGAAACTTGTTCACATGAAATCTGGAATCATCGGTCTGCCGCAGGTCGGCAAAACATCTCTCTTCAAAATACTCACCAAGCAGGACGTCAGCGATCGCGGCTTTTCCAAGCCGGGCGAATCTCACATCGGTATTGCGCGTGTGCCCGATGAACGTCTGGACAAGCTCTCCGCGCTCTTCAATCCGGTGAAGACCACCCACGCGGTGGTTGAGTATGCCGATGTCTCAGCAGTGGGGCAGGAAGCGCTCAAAGAGACGGCCTACGCCGGCAATCTGCGCACGGTGGATTCACTGATCCACGTGCTGCGCGCCTTCGAGGATGATTCAATTCCCCACGCGAGCGGGACGGTCGATCCCGCGCGCGATGCCAAAAACGTGGATTTCGATCTGATCGTTACCGATCTGGGACAGGTGGAAAAACGCCTGGAGCGTCTCGAGAAAGACCTCAAAAAACAGAAGACGGACGAACTGGTGAAGGAGAAGGAACTTCTGCTGCGCGCGCAGGCGCACCTGGAGCAAGAGTCGCCTCTGCGCGAGATGGAGCTGTCGGCCGAAGACGAGAAACGCATTCGCGGCTTTATGTTTCTTTCGCAAAAGCCGGTTCTCTACGTCCTTAATATCGGCGAAAGCACGCAATTGGGAGCAGACCTCGATGCCGCGCCGCGGAAGTACGGCATGACGGGGTTCGCCGCGCGTAGCAACGCGGGCGTCACCGCCATCTGCGGCAAGGTGGAGGCCGAGCTCGCCGATATGCCTGATGAAGAGGCCGCCGATTTCTTATCCAGTTACGGGCTGACCGAGTCGGGACTCACGCGGCTCATCCGCAAGTCATATGAGCTGCTCGGCCTGATTTCGTTCTTTACCGCGGGAGAAGACGAATGCCGCGCGTGGACAGTAGAGCGCAATTCGCGCGCGCAGAACGCAGCAGGGGCGATCCACTCCGACCTGGAGAAATATTTCATCCGTGCCGAGGTTATTCGCTGGGACACTCTGCTTGAACTCGGTTCAGAGGCCGCCGCCCGCTCTCAGGGCAAGCTTCGGCTGGAGGGCAAAGACTACATTGTGCAGGATGGAGACATCATGCATATCCGCCACAGTGGCTGATTCTCCTGCTATCCTTTCCTCTTGTCACCGCTTGTTCTCAGCATCGTTCTCGGGCTCGTCGCCGCCGCCGCAAATGTGTTGGGCGGCGTCGCCATCATTCAGCGCAAATGGGAGCGCCGTTGGCTGAGTTACTTCGTGGCCCTCGGATCAGGGTTCATGTTGGCAACTGCTCTGGTCGAAATGCTGCCGGAGTCGATCGAGCTTGCTCCCAAATCGGCGCCGCTGATCGCGCTTGCCGGCTATGTGCTGATTCATTTTCTTGAGCACGCGGTGGTGCCGCACTTTCACTTTGGCGAAGAGACCCACGCAGAAGAGTTCCTGCACACCCACAAAGCTTTAAGTGTTCTGCTGGCGCTGATTGTCCACACTTTCTTCGACGGCATCGCGATTGCCAGTGGCTTCCTCGTTTCCAGCAAGCTGGGCTGGCTCATCTTCGCCGCCATTCTTCTGCACAAGTTGCCGGAAGGATTTACCGTCGCCTCCATTATTCTCGCCAGCGGAGGCAGTCGCTTGCGCGCGGTGCTCTCCGCAGTTGCTCTGGGCGCCGCCACGCTCGCCGGAGTGCTCACCATGGCGCTCACTAAAAGCTGGGTGCACTACGGACTGCCGCTCTCCGCGGGAGTCACTCTCTACGTCGCCGCCACCGACCTCATTCCGGAATCAAACCGCGAAAAAGGACTGAAGATGGCGTACGTCGTGTTGGCCGGGATGATTTTGATGGTTGCCTTGACCACGCTGCTGCCTACATCTTAATAGGCATGATCGGACCTTCTTCCTGGCCCTCTTCCCTCTTCAGTGCGGCCTCGGCAGCCTGGAATCCCATCTTAGAGTGAGTGCCGTCGCAAAACGGCTTATTCACCGATGCACCGCAACGGCACAGCGAAATACCTGCCTTGCCCGCCAGGCTCCACTCGTTTCCGTCGGCATCCACCAGCTTTACATTCTCCAGTCCCTCGACCCGATACGGGCCGTTCGGCTTTACTGTGATCCTTACTTCTGACATAAAATCCGCTCCTGAATTTAGAATGGCTATTCGCAAGTATAAAGGGCTATTTGGTTACGACATTGATGACCAACTTGTCGCCTTCAACTCCGACGACGTTGCAAAACGTTCGGTTCCCATTGCGGGAGAAGTCGAGTGCCACCCGGCTATTCCCTATGCGCAGGTTGCGTATATGCAATTGATTGAGCCAATCCGGCAGCTTCGGATTGACGATGTTCAATTCCTTACGAGGGGCTGTCGGGCGTATTCCGAGGATCGAGGTCAAGAACAGGAACGGTGTTCCCGATGCCCATGCTTGCGGCGTGCACGAAACCGGATATTGGACCGGCTGATCGTACTCGCGCCGCTGTACTCCGCAAAATAGCTCCGGCAACCGGTAATCGCGAAAATTAAGGGCTGCCTGAAACAACTCGGTGAATATCGTGATTACCTGGTCGCGGAATCCATAGAGCGCCATCCCGTGCGCAATCAGCGAATTGTCATGCGGCCACACCGACCCGCGGTGATAGCTGAGCGGATTGAACACCGGCTCCGCCTGTGACATCGTGCGCAGCCCCCACCCGCTGTTCAGCTCCGGACGCATAAACCATTTCATCACCGACCTTGCGCGCTCCGCACTGAGCGCGCGAGTGAAGAGCAAGTGTCCCGGATTAGACGCCACGACTTTCAATGGCTGCTTCTTCGCATCGAGCGCCATCGCATAATATCCTTTAGATGGCATCCAAAAGGCCTTGTCGATGCGCTTTGCCATATCTGCCGCTTCTCGCCGCAAACGCTCCGCGGCCTGGGTGTCTCCGAAGTGGCGCAGTAAGGCGGACATGCGGTACTTCGCGTCATAAACATATCCCTGCACCTCGATCAAGGCAATCGGCGGCTCCGCGATAGTTCCGTCGGCGTGTACCATCGCATCCCATGAATCCTTCCATCCCTGGTTGGCAAGACCTTTGGCGGAGCGCCGCTTGTATTCGATCAGCCCGTCGCCATCCAGATCGCCATATTTGTCAATCCATTCGAGGGCGGCGTATGCGTTGGGCAGCAGGTCGCGCACCAATTGCTCATCGCCCGTCCAGTTGAACGTTTCGCTCAAAAGGATGAGGAAGAGTGGGGTCGCGTCAACCGAGCCATAGTAGGCGCCGAAGGGCATTTCTCCGTCCCGCGTCATCTCCCCGGAACGGTGCTCATGCAATATTTTTCCCGGCTCTTCGTCCCGCCAATCGTCGTAAACCTTGCCCTGATGGCCCGCCAGCACTCGCAAGGTTTCCATCGCCAACTGCGGATTCAGCAGCAGGCTTTGGAACGCCGAGATTGAGGAATCGCGCCCGAATATGGTCGCGAACCACGGAATGCCGGCGGCAATGACGTGGTCGCCGCCGTCGGGGATGAGTAGCGCGTGAAAGTCTCCGGTGAGGTTTTGGATCGATTCATCGAAAATTTCGTTGCTGCTCGAGAATTTCGTCGAACGGGCCTCCCATTCCGCGAAGGAGTGGCGCCTCTTTTCCAGAGACTCGTTATAGCTTGCCGCTTGATTTTGTGCCGCAACGTCTTCGGCGTGAGGAGTGACGCGCAACAGCAGCTCGGTCTTCTCCAGCGGACGAAGCGCTAGTCTCCAACGGGCGGTGCGGTCGTCGATCTGCTGCGGCGGCGGCTGCATCCGAATGCGGGTGGAGCGGCGGACCTTATCCAAACCATCGTAGTAGAAACAGAGGCCGTCTTGCTCCGCGACCGGCCGGTAATATTGCCCGGAGCGCGCGCGCGACATGCCGCGAACTTGAAACACATCCACAAAATCGCAATCGAAGATGATCTCGACATTCAGCTCCACCGCTCGCTGATTGAAATTTTCAATGATAATCGAATCGAAGAAAATGTCATTACCTAGAAGTTGCTGTCGGCGGATATGCAGCGTGTTCTCCGGCAGATCGAAGGAGTTCAGCATCTGCAGATGGCCGGTAGTCAGCTCGATCGTAGCGGAATAGCTCCGCTCCGTGCTGGCTGAAAGGACTACGGATCCGGTGTTGTTGATGCGCAATTCAAGCTGGCTAAGAAACCGCGTGTCATCAAAGAAAAGCCCCACATCAGGCGCCCCCGGAGGCGAAACGTCGCCCGAATTCGTTACGGAGAGAAAAGTCTTACCATCTATAAGGGTAAGATTACTGGCCTTGCGAGGTTCATTGAGCCCCGCGATCGCTCTTGGCTCGATATGCCAATTCGCGACCGGTATCAACGCGCCGGGAGGCAGCGCGAGCGCACTGCTCATGCGGCTGCCTCTTCGCTCAGGATGCCATGTGTAGACCGATCTGCCACATCATCAAAATCAACGGCAAGTTTGTCCCGCTCGCATAGACGCTGATAGATTCTCAAATAGCCTCTCGTCATCTGTTCAACCGAAAAGAACTCTTCACAGTAATTGCGCACTAAAGCGGGCGCAATATCGATGGTTTTCGCGCATGCGGCCAGATCATCAACATCGCGGCAGATACGGCCGGAGACGCCATCCTTTACTATCTCAGGCACTGAGCCGCCTCGCAACGCCAGCACCGGCGTCCCGCATGCCATGCTCTCGATCATCACCAGTCCGAACGGCTCATTCCACTGGATGGGAAACAGCATCGCCTTCGCCGCTCCCAGCAGCTCATTCTTCATCGCAAGGTCCGCCTCGCCAACATACTCAATAAACTTGCCGTCAATATGCGGCTTCACCATGGTGTCGAAATAGGCTTGGTTGATAGGCTGTATTTCGCCCGCCATCTTCAGCGGAATCCCAGCTTTCTTGGCTGCTTCAATCGCAAGATGCGCGCCCTTTACCGGTGCGAATCGTCCCAGGAACGCAAGGTAATCCCGCTTCTTTTCAGAAACGGAATACTGGGAGAGATTCACGCCATGATGCACCGTCTCCATGCGCGGCATCCTCTCGATTCGCCTTTGAAACTCGCTGATCGCAACATATTGCACTGCGGGAAAGTTGGCATAAAACCTGCTGAGCGGCGCTTCATAGGAATGATGGATGGTATAGACGAAGGGGGCCTCCACGAAATCTGAAAACGCCAGTGCCGGAGCTCCCTGCACATGGATCACGTCGCAGTCGAATGCCGCGTCCCGCACCGCCCACGCATTGTGAGTAAGCTCTCGAAACTGCACATCCTGGCCCGTGGGCAGCGGCCATTCACAATGCTCATAGAGCCATCGGCGTTCTACTGCCACCTGGGAATCAGCCAAAGTGTAGACCACGGCCTGGTGCCCAGCCCGCTGGATCCCTTCCGCTAAATGAGCGACGAACAGCTCAGTCCCCCCGTACTTCTTTGGCGGCACGCAGATAAATGGCGGCGCGACCAGACCGATTCTCATGATAGTGTCCCTTTATTGCAGATTTTTACGAGCTCTCGCGAATGAAAGCGGCTAGTTATAAAGATGCGAGGAACGGCAGCTTCGTTGGCAAAGTCCCGCCGGGAATCGGGAGATGCCCTACTGCTGTTCCCCTTCGTTCAGATTGCAATGCGCATTCCGCGTGCCTGTTTCAAACCCGACCTCACAATTCCTTCGAGCTGCTGCGCGCGACGTGAACTAGTGTGCTCCGCCATTACTCGCGTTTGAGCAGCATCTCCAATCCGCCTCAATTCCGATTCGTCTGTGCCGGTGACATAAGCGACCACCTCCTCGCTGGATTGCGGCAATAATATCTCCTTACCCGCGACGAAAAATTGTTCGAGACCGGCCCAATTATCGGAGAGGATGCAAGCCCCGCATGCCGCCGCCTCAAATAATCGCACCGATGGAGAATAACCCGCCATCACCATGTCACGCCGGGTTACGTTCAGCGTCATCCTTGATGACGAATAGAACTGCGCGTGAAACTGGGGATTCAAGTGAACGATGCGCTCGACGTTCTTCGGCCAATCGATTGCATCGGGATATTGCGATCCCGCAACGAGAAACTTCCTCCCCGGAAGCTTCTGCGCGGTCTCTCTGAGCAGCACATCAATTTTAGGCTGCCGGTCCACAGCGTAGGTTCCCATGTAGCTCAGGTCGCATTCGAACCGCGCCTCCTTGTCAAACCGATGATAGCGCTGCGGATCGAATGAGCAATAGAGCGGGACCGCCATCGGGCTACCAAATTCCTCTTCGATCTGTTGAAGAATCGGACCGCCGGTGAAGCTGAAATATACGTCGAAGAGCGGCACCTGGTCTGACCTCAGGTACTCGGTCGCACCCTCGCTGCGTAACTTGGCCACCGTGATTGGAGTATCGATGTCATAGAACGCCTTCACGGGAACTGATGAATTTGCGATCAGCTCCGCGGCGGCGATTCCGTCCGGGAAATAGGAGCCGAGTACTGCCACATCGGCCTCGGCGAGCGCGCGCCTGACAGCGGGGATGATGTCTTGCCAGCTCTCAAAGACTCGCACTTTGCAATATGGCGGATCCGGTAAATCCCGATTGTGCTCATACCACTCGACGTTTTTTTCAAAAAACACGATGCTGTGCCCGCGTTCATAGAGCGCCTGGCAAAGAGCGCGAAACGTGGTCGCGTGCCCATTGCCCCACGCCGAGGTAATGGAAAGCCCTAGTATCACAATGTTCATTGCGCAACCATCGCTTCCTCCGGCTCGCCTGAGCTTTGCAGCAGCGCATCCACCAGGGCCGCCCGCTGGGCATAGGTGTGCTCCCGCAAAGCGCGCGCGCGCATGCGCTGTCCGATGCGCTTCGCCTCAGCCGCATCCAACTGCCGCAGAAATCCGACGATCTCCTCGGCCGAAGAGGCAACCAGTATCTCGCTATTCTCGCCAAAGAATTGATCGATTCCCGGCCACCGGTCGGTGATTAAACACGCGCCGCTGCCCGCCGCCTCAAATACCCGGGTCGGAGGCGAAAAGCCAACGCTCGCCATACTCTCGCGATTCAGATTCAAAACCATCCTCGCCGACGAGTTCACCACGTTGTGGTTGCCGGTCGCAACATGGCCAATCCACCGCACGTTCGATGGCAGCGGCTTGCCCTCCCAACCCTCGCCTCCCAATAGAAAGCTCATCTCCGGCGCAAGCTCCGCGGCGCGCAGGAACATCTCCTCCACACGCCTCTCGCGGTCGGGCAGCCGATTGCCCACAAAAGCTAGATCACACCTGAATTCTTCCGAGCTCGCCACCGGATAATGGGTCTCCGGATCGAGCGCATTGTAAATCGCGTGGCAATTCCTCGCGCCCAGACGTTTGTAGTGGTTTAGCACCGGAGCGCCTCCGCCATAGGTGAACAAGAAATCATATTGCGGGATACAGTCGCGAAAGGCGTCATGCACATCGGCTTCAACCCGCGCCAGCGTCGCGGGCGCATCCACGTCCCAAAACGCAACCTGCGTCTTTTCTCCCCGGCAATTGAGAACGCCGGCTTCGAGCAGAGAATCATTCGCGCCCACTCCGCTGTGCTTGACCACAAGATCGAACTGCCGCGCATCATTGAGCAGCGCCGGAAGGTCGCCCGCATCTTTGTAAACCACTTCTGCCACGAACGAAAAATCATCCTCGTCCCGATGCTGCTGGCGGCCGTAGATGTCCGGCTCTGCGAATGTGATCTCATGCCCCAGCGCGTGCAGATTCCGGTATATTCCCCGATAGTAGGTTGCGGCGCCATTCCAGTAAGAACTGCTGATGCTCGACCCGAAGACGAATATCTTCATGCGATTTCCTCTAATATCCCGGCTAACTGCTCTGCTCTGTGTCCGCAAGTATGTCTTGCAAGCACCGTCTCGCGCCCGTTCGCGGCCAGTTGCTTGCGCGCCTTCTCATCGCGGAGGTAGTACCGTATCTCTGCCTTCATGGCGTCTCCATTCTTAGCAACGATGTAGTCTTCCTGCCGGAACAAGCGCTCCGAATCCTGCCATGGCGCGCATAGCAGCGGCGCCCCACAGGCAAGCGCCTCGAAAACTCGTATGGTAGGGACCCCTGCAAGCTTTTCGGCATACTGCATGCGCGGAACATGCAGCGAGAGCACGCTCCTGGCATAGGCCTCCGGGGCACTCAAATTCGGCAAATACCCTTCATATCGAATGCCCGCGCGCGCTAGTTCCGTCAGCGCCTCCGCCGGATAGCGGACGCCGTGCACCACCGTTCGCAGCTCTAGTTCTGCAGATGGTCCGATGAGAAACTCTTGCAGTTCTTTAGCACGATCATCGTCTCCCCAATTCCCCACCCAGCACAGGTCGGTATTTTGCGGCGCCTCCCTCGGAGCAAAGCGCACTACATCCGCCGCCTCATGAAATGTCCAGGCGTTTTCGATCCCCAGGCCGTCCTTATAAATCTTTCGCAGCGCCTCCCCAAAAGTGAGCACGCCATCAAACAGGTGAAGATGAAAGCGAAGCAGTTCCTGCAATGCTGATACCGCCCGATGATGAGTGTCGTGGAACAACGCCTTGAATCCATACTTCTGCTTGAGAGCTAGCGCTTGATTCACCACGAACGGGTCGTTCCACTCGTGGATAATCACCACATCGCAATCCTTCAACTGTTCATCGAGTAATTGCGGAAGCGCATCTCCGGCCTCATAAAACTGAACGTCGATATCAGGATAGGCTGCGCGGAACAAGTCAATGGACTCAATAGCTGCGTGGCCCTCCGTCTTGACCAGATTGCTCAGTGACCAGCCGCCCAACTGCTCAAAGCAGCGCACATCGTGTCCGTGATCTATCAGGGCCTGCACCAGGCCTCGCAGAAAATGCGCATTGCCGTTGTTCCAATCGGAGATCATGGAAGGAACGAACATCCGAATCCGGTATTGCTTGCTCATGCGGTGAACACCCGCGACCCGCACAATGCGCCATACAGCCCCAGATATTCTTCGGTCATGCGCTCCGCTGAATAACGCATTGACGCTCGACGCAGGGCGCGCTGCGAGTACCTATTCCAAAGCTCTCTGTCCTCCGATAAACGCCGCAGTTGCCGCTGCAGGTCCACCGCATCATTGCAATTGAAGTAAACTGCCGAGTCTCCCCACACCTCGCGCAGGCTTTCGATGTCGTTGGCGAGAATGGCGCAGCCGGATAAGGCTGCTTCCACCGCCGCCAGGCCGAACGGCTCATAACGGGACGTAACGATATAGATGGATGCCCGCGAGTAAAGCTCCCGCAACGCTTCTTCAC
>JBDTLH010000260.1:0-4059 GCA_039934875.1 Acidobacteriaceae bacterium
TTCGATTGGGTTAAACCCTTCTTCTCACAGCGTGATAGATTACGAGAACGACTATGGCTCCCAGCACGGCAACGAGCAGGCTGTAAAGATTTAGGCCTGTAACCCCGGAATGGCCAAATGTCTGGAAGAGGAAACCTCCAACAATCGCACCCACGACGCCTAAGAGGATGTCCAAAAGAACTCCTTCTCCCGACTTGTTCACAATCCTGCTGGCAATGAAGCCGGAAATCAAGCCCAGGATAATCCACGCCAGTATCGACATATTTGTCTCTCCTTACACCCGCCGTTGTGATGGGATTGTGGGGTTGAAGGATGTATTCGGTGCAACTTGAGGTGAAGCCCCGCGTCATCACCCCGAAAATACTTCCGGGGAAGTCCGCGTCGAATCCAGGTGACTGTTCATCGGGAGTCTAGCAGTGAAATCTACCTTGGGTCACGTGGAGGTCGCAGCCGCCGACGTTACAGATCGAGATGGTGCGCTCCGCACAGCAGTGAGCGTTTACTTCGCCGAACACATTCGGTCCTATAATCGCAGCTTGCCCGCTGGCAGATAACCCGAGACCGTAATGGTCCGCGGAACCACCGGGTCGTCACTGTCGATCGTGATGGTGGGCGTAACCCTGGCCCAGCTCTTCTCCCGCCTGTAGCTCTGTCTGGATATATTCGTTTGTTGATTTGGCTTCATGGCTGGATGCGAGCGTCAATAGACTGGCGCGCGCGATTCCAGTCCGTGTCTTTATCATTGGCACGGTTGCGAGTGAAGTCTCGGAAAGGCCAATTGGCTCGGAACAGGGGCAAGCTCCTGAAAGCCCAATCTCATCGCGGTCTGATCAAGATGTTATCGGCCATCGAAGCACTGGAATGGCTTGAACTCCTCGATCGCGAGCGCCTGCGGCATCGGGCAGACACACGATTAAGCATGTTTGCGCCGGCCTTCAGCTCGACATCGCCGAATCTACTCAACAGCACCGAGTTGGCGGAATTGAGCCCTCAGGACGCCCGGCTGCTCGCCTGGGAGAAGCGTCAGGTCGCAGAAGACCGCAGAACAAAGCACGGAGAGAACTGATGAATTGTGCTGTTTGGGCGCGAATCGGTACAGAAGCGGTTTTGGTGCTGAAGCCATGGATCCACCATACTCGGCTACCCAGCATCAAAATCTAAGCCAAGTGAGCTTGACACAAAATTCTGCAAGAACTTGTGAAGGGGTTTTTGAAGGGACTGCCTGCAGCGAGCAGTTGCTGCGTATTACTTTGTATACCGCAATGAGTTTGCCTTAAGCCTTGATAATAAAGGATTAGATGCGATTACAGACCTTTATCCGATGTTGTACGACAAACGCTTAGTCAGATCCTAAGTCTGGTGCGTCTGCCAATTCCGCCACTTTCGCAATCCGTCTAAATCGCTCAGTTCAGTTCACCTCACCCGCCAGGTCACTCGCGACGAGCGATGGCCCAGTGGTTCTCGAAGGGGCCATGACCAGCCTACTGAAAACAGTATTCCCATGGCAATCTGCTTGGGAAAGGAATGCAATCCTCATTATAGCTCCAAGCTATTCCTTGTCGATCTGGGCGCGTTGCAGGCGGTCGCTGTAGTCCACATAGACCGCTTTCCACTGGGTGTAGAAGTCGATGGCGCCGATGCCACCCTCGCGGTGTCCGTTGCCGGTTTGTTTCACGCCGCCGAAGGGCAGGTGCACCTCCGCGCCAATGGTGGGAGCGTTGATGTAGGTGATGCCCGCGTCCAGGTCGCGAATGGCGCGGAAGGCGCGGTTCACGTCCCGCGTGTAAATAGCGGAAGACAAACCATATTGCACGCTGTTGGCGATGCGGATGGCGTCATCGAAGTCGGTACAGCGGATGAGACTGGTGACGGGGCCGAATATCTCCTCCTGCGAGATGCGCATCTGCGGCGTGCATTCGCCGAAGACGGTGGGTTGGTGGAAGTGTCCGTGGGAATGGCCGTTGGAGTTAAGCGGCTGGCCTCCGGCAAGCAATTTTGCCCCCTCTTTTGTGCCAATTTCGATGTATTTTTGCGTTGTTTCGAGCTGTTTTTCGTTGATTTGCGGCCCCATTTGGATGGCTTCGTCGCTGCCGCTCCCGACTTTGAATTCCTTGAGCTTGGCGACCAGCTTATTAGCGAACTCGTCATAGATCTTCTGGTGCAGGATGACCCGGCTGGTGGCCGTGCAGCGCTGTCCGGAGGTGCCGAAGGCCCCCCAGAGCACGCCTTCAACGGCGAGGTCCACGTTGGCATCTTCAAGTACGATAATGGCGTTCTTACCGCCCATTTCCAGCGAGCAGGGCTTGAAGTGCTCAGCCGCGATGACGCCAATCTTGCGGCCCACGGCGGAGGAGCCGGTGAAGCTGATGGCGCGCACATCGGGATGCTCGGCGATGGGCTGCCCGGCTTCGGGGCCGTAGCCGGTGACGATGTTGACGACCCCTTTGGGCAGCCCGGCATCGACCAGCGCCTGCACCAGGTTGAAGGTGGAGAGCGGCGTATCTTCAGCGGGCTTGATGACGCAAGTGTTGCCGCAGACCAGGGCAGGAAATAGCTTCCACGAGGGAATCGCCATGGGGAAGTTCCAGGGGGCGATCATGCCGATGACTCCGACCGGCACGCGCACCGCCATGGCGAACTTGCTGGGCATCTCCGAGGGGACGGTCTGGCCCACCAGGCGGCGGCCTTCGCCCGCCATGTAATAGGCGGTGTCGATGGCTTCCTGCACGTCGCCGCGGGTCTCCATGAGCACCTTGCCCATCTCGCGGGTCATCTCCTGCGCGTACTGCTCTTTACGCTGGGTGAGAATCTCCCCGGCGCGGAAGATGATCTCGGCGCGTTTGGGGGCGGGGACCAGTCGCCAGCTCTCGAACGCCAGCTTGGCGGCGGTGACGGCGTCGTTGACGTCGTCGGCATTGGAGCGGGCGAAGGTACCGACTACATCGCGGGTATCGGCGGGATTCAGGTTGTCGAAGGTCTTGCCGGAGTGGGAGGCGACCCATTCTCCCGCGATAAAGTTCTTGTACTCTTTAGCGGCGATTGCGGTAGGCATGACGGCGATCCTTAGGAGAAGGTAGGCAACTTTCTAGCTTACAGGATGCGCGAGACGGAGAAGGGATGCGAGCGTTTCCCTGGCGGGCTAGAACAGGGTGCGGAGAAAAGTCGTGTTTTGTGCCTCAGCCGGTAAATCACTTACCCACGAATGAGCGGGGCCTACAAAAACGGCTGTCTTCCCGCAGGCTCAATCCTGCCGCGGGGCTCTTAGCTCGTCTCCCGCGACTGGCGCCAGAAAGGGGATGGCTGTTCCCTGCAAGGTGTATTTGCCGGCTTCCGCGGCGTCAACCTCGAACTTATAGACGAACTCTCCCTGGCTGAAGGATTCATCGGTAAGGCGGAAGGCGAACGATCGGCTCTCCTTCCCGGAGCCGTGCAAAGAGGCCAGTTTAGGCGTCATGTTCTGCAAGACTACGAGGACCATGCCTTCTTGTCCGTGATTCGGCTCGTCTTTTTCCGTATCGTTATTGTTCTTATCCTCGTCTTCGTTCTTGACCTTATCTTTATCTCTACCTTTATCACGGTCGCGGCTTGCGCCGGTAGAGGGTCTAAAACCGGGGACTAACTCCTGGGCCCAGCGCAGGTTGCTGGAGGGAAAAACGCCTGCCCGCCATTGCGTGTCCGGCAGGTCTCCGGCGTTCAAGAGTTTGATCGAGCCCAGAGTTTTTTGATAGGTGGTGTCTGGGGCCGCGTAAGAGCCAATCGTGAGCTCGGCGATGCAAACCGGGAACGCGATCAATTTGGGCGCTTGCACCAGCAGCAGGTGTTGCATTCCCGACCGGATCGTGTCTGGAACGCCGATGTAGGCAGTGGTAGCTGATGCGGCGAGAATTGGCGCGGGTTCGGCTTCAAAGGAGGCGAAGGTATGGGAGCTATCGCCGTCAAAGCGCCCGCCGATTACGCAGACACTGTTCTTAATGCATAGAGGCGTCGCCTGATATCCGTTACTCGTCTTCGGTGTGGCGGATGCAGCGCCTATCTTGATTGCGCGTACCACTACATTAC
>JBDTLH010000261.1:0-16996 GCA_039934875.1 Acidobacteriaceae bacterium
GCCCTCCCATCCTTTGCCTGATCGCCGCGCAGACGTGGGGCGCAAGTCAGAAAAACACAAGAAGAGCGTCTCTGAGCTGGAGTCGCGGCACGAGACGGAGTAGCCTCAAGTTCCGCTCTCCCAAAGCTCGTCGTTGCGGTCGCATGCATCGCTTAATCCGCAGGCGAGTTTCGGTTGTTCGGGTCTTCATGGAAGATACGGGTTTTTGTGGACCGCTGGCACTCACGTTAGAATCACCACATGATTTCATCCAGATTCACCGGCCCATTCCACAGACTTCTTCTTGCCATTTTTCTACTGACCCTCTCTGCTGGATGCGCATTCGCGCAAAGGAACGAACTCAGCGTCACCGTTGGAGGAATGTTCAGCCCGAACACCAGCACGAACCCGGGAGTTGGCGCCTGCTCGAATTTTGACCCAAACTGCGCGTCTCCTTTCACGACCAGCAGCTCGGTGGCGCTCGAAGGAGATTTCGCGCACCGCATCCTGAATTTGCATCTCGCGTCGCTTAGCGTTGAGTTCCCCATCGTGGGCGTGACCGACCGCAATACCCAGCACACCTCAGTGATTCCAGGTACCCTCAATTCAGGGGAGCAGTTCACGCAAATATTCTTTACTCCCAGCGTGAAACTTAAATTCAACCTGCCGGTGATTTCTCCGTTTGTAAGCGCAGGGGGCGGGTTCGCGCACTTCGGTTCAGTGAAGCTCGTTGAGGCTTTGCCAGGAAGCAGCTCCACAACGGGCGCCTTCCAGGTTGGCGGTGGCGTCGATGTAGGCACTCCCATCCCGCACATCGGACTGCGTGGAGAGGCGCGCGAGTTTTATACCGGAGAGTCGGGTCTTTCGACCTCCCGCCACAACGTTCTCATCGGTGCAGGCGTGGTACTGCGCTTCTGATCAGTGAGACGTAAATAGCCGGCCAGGAACGATGATTTCCCTGCCAGGAACTCTCGCCAAAGCTCGACCGATGGGCGAGGAAGAAAGTTTCATTTCCGTGCTGAGCGGCCGCAAGCTGGATCGCCTCCTGCCCTGTGTCGCTGCTTGTGAAAGTTATTCGCAACTTTCCGCCGCAACTTTGCGTATCCTGTTCCACGGAGGGCCATCACCAATGTACCGTTCTGCCTTCTCTTGTATTAGCCCGGCGTTTGAGCGCATGATGGCGACCTGCTTTCGCCCCTTCCGCATTGGCGTCTGGGCGCCACTGGCATTGATTGCCTTTCTTGCCGGCGAGGTTGGATTTGGCGGCGGCGGCAACTCCGGACGGGCGCTTCGCGGGCGCGGATGGGGTCGCCCCATTCCTCCCCTCTCTATCGGCCATCCAGCGTGGGCCGCCATTGTGTCGATCGGCATTGCAATTGCCGCCGTCGCGTTCCTGTTATTCCTGATATTTGCCTATTTGAACGCCAGAGCGCGCTTCGTGCTGATGAATGCCGCCATCGAGCGCACTTGCCGGCTGGGCGGCATGTGGCGCGAGTGGCGCGACCACGCCAACCGCTACTTTGGATTTAATGTTCTGCTGGCCATCGTCAGCTTCGCCACCCTGCTCTGGGTGGGCTTCCGCATACTACACACGCTCATTAGCGCGGGTGTTATGCACGGCGCCAGACCGGAGGTTGGCGAACTGCTCTCCGGCCTCATCGGACCCATCTTCGTCGCCATTTCGGTTGGGCTGTTGTTGGCGCTAATTAACGTATTCGCGAAAGATTTTCTGGTTCCCATCATGGGCTTCGAAGGCCGCACCGTGGGCAATGGATGGGAGCGGCTGCGCGGCATCATGGCCGAAGAACCTGCCGAGTTCATCGTTTACGTCATCACCAAGATCGTGCTGACGATGGCCTCCTGGTTTGTGCGCATGATCGTGATGATACCGGTGCTCATCGGGGTGGCAATACCGGTTGGCGTGTTGGTGGTCGCCGGAATCGCCATAGCCAAGGGAAGCGCGGTCGTGGGCATTGCCCTGGGCTTCCTCGGTTTCATAGTATTTGCGCCGCTGTTCCTCGTCGTGATTGCCATGATCAGCGTCCCCTTCGCGGTCTTTTTCGAGTCCTATGCGCTCGAATTCATCGCGGGACGGGTTCCTCCGGTAGAGGCGGCCTTGCGCGGGGCGGTGCCGTACCTGCCCGTACCAGCGGGATCGCCAATTACTCCGGGGCTGCCCAATCCGGTGTAGCCGAGCCAAGGAAGGGAACCAACAAAACAGAGTTGACCATCGCAAGCCATGGGGGCCCCGGTTGCAAACTGGAATCCTTGGGAATGTCATCGGGCGCGCTCTTTCTTCTTTGCTCCTCGCTTCTTCTTCCTGTGACTCGCTCTCCGCGCTGGATATACCTTCGCATTTATTTGCGCAGTTCTCGGCAGGGATGACCAATTGTGCATCATAACGAGAGTGTGACGGGGCGCGCTATTCGCGTTTGGGCGTCGAATCGGGGAGCAGCCGCGCGAAAAACAATACAACGGAGTAATAATGGCGGAAAATGTCGTTGACCAACTTTTTTCGAACTTGCGGCAGAGTATGCCTGAATGCACGGCAGTGCGGCTGGTGGGACACACGCCGAAGTCCGAATACTACCTGTACGAAGCGGTGCTGGAGTTTCCCGAAAAGCAGGAGCGTATTTCCGCGAAAATCTATCGGGCTAAGGGCAAGGAGAGCTCCAAGGCGCAGGCGCGCCGGGAATACGAGAACCTGTTAGAGGTACAGCAGGCGTTTGAGAAGCGCAAAATCACCGGAGCGCCGATGCCGCTGGGGGATTTCAGTGAACTGGGCGCAGTGATAACCCTGAAGGTCCCGGGTCTTCCACTGCAATCGATCATCATGAAAGCGGCGTTGTTGCCGGGTTACGCAGACCATAAGGGGCTGCGCAAATCCGCTACGGCCGCCGGCGAGTGGCTGCGCAGCTTTCATAAGACGCTGGCGCAGGGTGCCATTGTGCTTGATACAGCCGCAGTTCTGAAGGACCTGCAAGCGGTGGCGAAGGCCTGCAAGCGCGAGGGTCTGGAGGACGGCGACATGCAGCTTATCCTTTCTGGCGCGGAGCAGAGCCTTGCCAAGGCGACAAAGACGACCGCCGCGTCCGCGGTGTTGCACGAATTCACGCCTCTCAACATATCGCTGTGCGACGGCCGGGTGTTTCTGTGCGATTACTCCGGAATGGAAGCCACCGGTATGGCATTGCTTGACGTCGGACATTTCATGGCAGCCATCGAGGCACTGGAAAAATATCCGTTCTGCAATCGCGAAATCACCTCCTCCATGCAGGAAGACTTCCTGGCAGGTTATGGAGTGACTGCCTCGGACCGTGCCGTAGTGCGGGTGCTCAAAATGCGCGAGCTGCTGAGGATGTTTGCCGCCGGCCGCAACGTGAAAGATGCCGCGGTGCGCAAAAAAGTAATGTGGGCGAATGTGATGAAAAAGTTTATTCATGAGGCAGCCAACCGCACCCTCAGCCAGGCCGCCTGATTCTGGGTTACACTGCCCTCGCATGAACCGCGACGATTTGTTCGCCGGACCGCATGGACTGCGCAGCGGCTGGCGGGTGTTCCTCTTCATCCTGCTCTTCGCCGCATTCCTGTGGCTCACCAACTCGGTGTGGAAGCTGGTGTTTTTTCACGCCTTCGCGCCCCAGGGCAATCGTACGATAACCCCGTGGCTGCTGCTGATTGGCGCTTCCTCGTCACTGGTTGCCATTTTGCTCGCGCTCCTGGTGAGCGCGCGGGTGGAAGGCGTTTCTCCCTTTGTTTATGGATTACCCGCCAAAGACGCCTTTCGCGGTAGGTTCTGGGCGGGTCTCTCGCTTGGCTTTTTGGCGCTCAGCGCACTGCTGCTGTTAATCCGGCTCATGCACGGCTTTGATATTGGCGTGATTGAGGGGCCGCCGATCCTGGAAGCAAGATACGGGTTCTTTTATGCCATTGCTTTCCTTATGGTGGGCTTCTTTGAAGAGCTGCTGGTGCGCTCCTACATTCTCTACACGCTTACTCGCGGAGTGGGATTTTGGATCGCCGCCGTCATCAGCTCCACTATTTTTGCTCTGCTGCACCTGGGCAATGCGGGCGAGGGCGCGGTGGGCATTTTCGCGGTCTTCTGCGCCGGAATGCTCTTCTGCTTTTTCGTCTGGCGCACAGGCAATCTATGGTTTGCCATCGGCTTTCACGCCTCCTGGGACTGGGCGCAGAGCTACTTCTACGGAGTCCCCGATAGCGGACTGGCTGCGGCGGGAAGCCTCTTTCATTCTCGCTTCTCCGGCGCTCGCTGGCTGAGCGGAGGCAACGTCGGCCCCGAGGGCAGCTATCTGGTATTCGCGGCCTTCGCGCTCTGCGCGCTGCTGGTGCATTTGGCGTATCCCAACGCCTCGTATCCGGCTGAGGCAATCAGGGCGCAGTATGAAGCATCGGCTTCAAGGGTGTCCGACTTAGGGAATCCGGGATAAACCAAGGGTTTTCCTGTATTGCCGGTGACCCGCACCCGGCATAGAATCGACCCCAATTCACGGAAGGAACACCTGGTAAATAAGCGAAATTGGATCGCAACGGCGAGGATTCTGGCTTGGCTGCTGCTGCTGGCCTGCACTGCGTTCGGAATCGATATACCTGTCTTCGATGCCCACAAGCCGCTAGCGCCGGAGGACCCCTCGTTGCTTCTCGCCGGGATCGGCGGAGCAGGCATCGCTCTGGCCTATCTGCGCTGCAAATTTCGCAAGTAGTTGGACCGTAGCTCATGTCGATATCCACATCTACCGTTGCTCTGGGCTGGCGTTCGTCGCTTCCGTCATACTTGCCCATCAGCGTAGGCGGCACGGCGGCAGCGCTGATTGCCATAGGCTTGGTGTTTCGCGAACGGATCTCTGATCTCGCATTGCAGAACCATTCCATCGAATATTTCGTCCTTGCCACCAGCGCAGTGCTACTGCTGCTGGGATTGCGCCGCAGTCCCATGGTGACAAACCGGGATTTGCGCGACCTGTTTCCCGGCGCGCTCCTCATAGCTATAGGCTTATCTGGGCTGCTGCTGCTCGATTGGTCGAAGCGGCCCATTGTCTCAAGCACACCCGTGTTGATTGCAATCACCGTGGCAGGGGCGGTGTGGGCGCTCTTCGGATTTGCCGAGGCGCGGCGGCAGATATTCCCGGTCGGCTACCTATTATGCATGACGCCGCTTCCGGTGCTCCTGGTAGTTGCGATTGACTTGCCGTTACAGTTGTTGAGCACTGCCCTGGCGTGTGACGCAGCAAAACTTCTGGGCATACCCGCCCAGCGTTGGGGAACGACGGTGCGCCTGCAGGATTCGCAGGTCTCGCTGCGCATTATCGGCGATTGCAACGGACTGCGCTCGGCAATTGCGATCTCAGCGATTACCCTCCTGCTGGGATGGCTGCTGCAAGCCTCTGTTACCCAACGGGTGTTGCTGCTGGGGGCCGGAGTGGTATTCGCCTATGCGGGAAACATCCTGCGCCTGACCACTATTTTGGCACTGCTCAATTACTTTGGAGAAAAGTTTGTCGCTGTTCTGCCCCGCTTTGAGGAGTGGTACGGCGCGGCGATCTTCGCGGTCGCGTTAGGGCTGCTCTATCTCACGGCCAGGTGGATGGGATGCACTCGCTTCCGCGAAATCTGATCGTCGTAACCGCGCTGCTGCTGGCGGGCGCCGTGCTCGACTATCATGCCATGGCGTGGAGCCGCAGTCTCTCGCCCATCCAACACCTGCGCATCCACTCCTTCCCCATGGATTTCTCCGGCTGGAAAGGCAAGGATTATGAGACGGAGATCACCCAATCCGCCCGCGCCTTCTTCGCCAGCGATAATTTCATTGATCGCATCTATTCAGCGCCGCAGCAGTATCCGATCGAATTGGTGCTGCTTCCCACCGGTGCGGGACTGCATAGCCCCAAAATCTGTGCGCGCTTTGGCGGACTCGCCCTGGTTTCCGAGTCGCCGGCCCACGCTGACGATCCGCACGATATGGACCGCATCGTGCTGCGCTCGCCCGAAGCTCGCAATGGCCTTTATGCCTGCTCCTACTACTGGCGCAAGCTCGACGGCGTGCAACACGAGCAAAACCGCCTTGCTCCGCCGGTGCACTACGCCGACTCCCTGCTGGTGAGCCTCTGCACTCCCATGGAGGGAAGCGACGCCAAGCAGCGATTCGCCCATCTGGATAGCTTCCACGATCAGGTGGAAGCGGAGATACGGTCTTTCCTCAATCGCGCGCCGGCTAAGGTGGATTAAGATATAACGGAAGGGACGAATATCGGCGCTTCTTTGCGGCTTTTGGTGTAAATTCTTAGACGAGGAACACGCGAACCATGGCCAGTGCCAACATAGCTCCAGCACACGAACCGCTGCTGGTGCTCCATCAGGGAAGCGACCGCAAAGCCGTACCGCTGGCGCATCTGCCCTTTACGATTGGACGCAGCGCCGACCGCGACCTGGTGCTTAACGATCCGCGCGTATCCCGCGCCCACGCATCCATCCATCAAATGCTCGACGGCTCATACGAGCTGCATGACGAAAACAGCCGCTTCGGGACCAGCGTCAACCGTGAGCCGATCAAGACCCGCATCCTCGAACACGGCGACAGCATCCAGTTTGGCGGCGCGGGTTCACAGGTGGTCTTCCGCTTGCATTCTGATGAAAGCCCTTCGCGGGATTGGTTGAGCAGTTCCTCCGCAATCCGCGGCTCCTCCGAACTTGAGCAGCTCAACCTGTTTCTGCAAGCAGCGCGCAGCCTCAACACCACCAGCGTGCTCAATGACGTACTGCGCATCCTGCTCGACTACACCCTCAAGATTATTGGCGCAGAGCGCGGATACGTATTTCTCAAGCAGCCCGGCGGCGAACTCTCTCTCGCACAGGCCCGCGACCTCGATGGCAACGACATTGCCGAGGCCACCGGGATCTCGCGCTCGGTGCTCGAGCAATGCGCCAGCAGCAGCGTCGAGTTCCTCATCGGAGACACCGCGCGCGACGAGGACCTGGCCGAGCGTAACAGTATCATCGCCCTCGATCTGCGTACTGTGGTTTCGATCCCGCTGCGCCGCATGAGCTTCGCCTCCAATGCCACCCCGAATGAGGACGGCTCCAATCCCATCCTCGGCGTGCTCTACCTGGACAGCCACTTCGCCACCCATAATCTATCGGGATGCAGCCCCGAGATCCTGCGCGCCATAGCGACCGAAGCCGCACGCGTGGTGGAGAACGCCCGCCTGGTTCAGGCCGAGCAGGAGGCCCGCCAGTATCAACAGGAGCTGGCCATCGCCTCGGCTATTCAACAGCGGCTCAGCAGCAGCAGCCTGCCTCGCACCCCCTACATGAACGTCAACGCGCGTACCGTCCCTTGCAAAGAGGTCGGCGGAGACGTTTATGACGTGGTGCTCACGCCCAGCGGCGTCGCCATCGTGCTCGCTGATGTCTCCGGCAAAGGAATTTCGGCGGCGATTCTGGCGTCCATGATTCAGGGGATGCTCTATGCCGAACTGAGCGCCGGCATGCCCTTGATATCGGCCGTCGCAACCCTCAACCGCTTTCTATGCGAGCGCGTCGGCGGGCAAAAATACGCTACCCTGCTGGTCGCCGAAGTCCATCCCTCTGGCGATATGGAAATGGTGTGTTGCGGCCATCTCGCGCCCATGCTGGTGCGCGGAGGACAAATCATCCGCCTGCTGGATGGTTGCATGCCGGTCGGCCTCTTCGAAACCGCGCAGTTCGTGAGCTCGCAAGCCCGGCTCGAGGCCGGCGACTCGCTCCTCTTCTTTACCGACGGCATCACCGAAGCGGAAAACGATCTGAGCGAAGAGTTCGGCGAACACCGCCTGCAAAACTGCACCTCAGCCGCCAATGTCATGGAGGCGACATTCACCTCCTTGCGCGACTTTCTCGGAACCCGCGCCATTCAGGATGATTGCAGCCTGGTTGAAGTCTGCTACAAGGGGCAGAGCGGTCAGCAATCGAGACTCAGCAACTAGTCAGCAATCAGCAGCAGTCGGTGCCTGAATTGAACCGAGTCCCGTGGGGACGGCATAGTTGTTCACAGGTTCATCCCCCTGAGAAATAGGCTTTTACCAAATTACCCGTTACAAATTACCCTTTATCATTCACTCCCCACCACCGCAATCCCCGCCTCATTTGCCGCCTCAATTACCCGCTCCCCATCCATCAACAGACACTTCCCCGCCGTAATCGCCAGGCAACTCGCGCCCGCGCTCTTCATCGCTTCAATCGTTGCCACTCCAACTACCGGCACGTCGAAGCGCATGTCCTGCCGCGGCTTCGCGGATTTCACCACCGTCAGCGCCCGGCTCAGCGTGCTCGCATCCGCATCGAGCGTCTTCATCAGCTCTCCCGCGCGGCGTATGGTCTCGTCCGTGCCTTCCATCGCCTCCACCGCAACGCACGCTTGCGCGGCGATCACCACCGTCTGTCCGATGTCGTATTCGGCGATGGCGTTTGCGATCTTGCGACCATAGAGGATGTCCTGTTGCTCCGCTTCCGTGGGTGCGCGTCGGCTCAGCACTCCCGCTTTAGCCAGCAGCGGCTCCAGCAGCGAGGTCGAACTGATGAGATGGATGCCCTCGTCTTCGAGCGCCTTCGCCACTGCTCCGATCAGCGAATCGGTGTTGCGCGAAGCCAGGCCGAGCAGCAGCTTCGCCAGTCTCCAGTCCGGGCGGATGCGGGAAAAAATTTGCTTGTGCTTCACCTGCCCCGCCATCACCGCCGTCGTCGCCCCCGCTTGCTGAAAGGTCTTAATGAGCTTCGAGAGTTCGCCCAGCGAGAGCCAGTGCAACTCGGCGCCCGTCCGCCCCGCAGCCTGCTCGATCGCCGGATCCGCCTCCTCTTTGATCGCCACGATCACCATCTCATGCCCCTGCGCCCGCGCCGCCTCCAGCACCAAGAAAGGGAAACGTCCGTTACCCGCGATGAGACCGAGCTTCTGCATTTGTAATTTGTAATTTGGAAATTTGTAATTGGGAAACTTCATCTCGCGTGAGCAGCCTTTACCAATTACAAATTACTCAATTACAAATCCTCTCCTCTACCCAAAAAATCTAAACCTCACAATATGCCATACCGCCGCCGCCCCATCCCGCCACGTGATCTTCTTGCCCTCTTCATACGTACGTCCGTGATACCGGATCGGCACCTCATAGATGCGTGCACCGAGCCGCGCCACCTTGATCGTGATCTCCGGTTCGAATCCGAATCGGTTTGTCTTCAATTCAATCTTCTGCAATAGCTCGCGGCGAAACAGCTTGTAGCCTACCTCCATGTCAGAGAGATTGAGGCCGGTCAGAACGTTGCAAAAAGTAGTCAGCGCCAGGTTGCTGATGTAGTGCCAAAAATATAAGACCCGGTGCGCGCCCCCGTGAAAGCGATTGCCATAGACGACATCCGCCCAGCCATCCAGCATCGGCTCCAACAGCACGGGATAATCCCGCGGATCGTATTCAAAGTCGGCATCCTGCACCAGCACCGCATCGCCCGTCGCGATCGCAAATCCGCTGCGCAGCGCGGCTCCCTTGCCCCGGTTCACCTCGTGCCGTGACAACTGTATCGCCGTTTCAGGATGCGCCGCTCGCGCCCGCTCCACGATCTCCGGCAAGATCTCGCGCGTGCCGTCCGTCGAGCAGTCATCCACGATGACCAGCTCCTTCTCCAGCGGCGGTCCTGGGCCCGTCATCGTCAGAGGGGCGCGCAGCACGCTCTCGATCACCGCCGCGATCGTCTCCCGCTCGTTATAAACCGGCAAGACGATCGACACCAGGCGGATCGGCGACAGGTCCCTGGTCTGAAATTTCGGCGTTCTCACCGGTGCTGGGCTCATGCTTCTTTCTCGATGACTCAGGTTCGGCTGACTGGAACAGATATACCCCGAGCACCACCACCATCGGCTCCAGCGGGGCTCGGTAGCGTGGATGCGGGAAAGTTAAATAATAGACAAGCGGGACCGTGATGAGAAGCGCGACCAGGAGGAACGCTCCACGCCGCCGCCGCCGCACCATCAGCCCCGCGCCCAGAAACGCAACCAGCGAGCTGAACGCGAACAGCAGGTTGCGTACCTGGCTGAATACTCCCAAATCATTGTCGATGCGCGGCGTGTCATACCAGAAATAAATCACCCGGCAGAGGCACGCATACGCAAAATGGCGCGGATCGCGCGCGATCTCCGCCGTGGTCAACGCCTTCGCGCGCGCCACATATCCCACCTCGCCCAACTCGCGATAGCGCTTCAGCTCATCGCCATTATGCGACGGATGCATCCACCACGCCCACAATCCATCCGCGCCATGCGTGTTGCCCAGATGAAACTCAACCCAGAAATTCCCCCGCACGGGAATCAGTTTGTGAAATACCATCCAGTTGCGCGTTACCCAGGGCGCCAGCATCGCCACAAAGATCAGCCCTGCCAGCGTCGCCGATGTCCCCGCGCGCCGCCAGCCCTCCCGCTTGCGGTCTTTAAGGAGCGCCCACACTCCCGCACACGGCAGCCACAACAGTACCGACGGATTGGTCAGCGCAATCAACCCATTCACCGCCCCAAACAAAATCCAATCCCTCCGCCGCGGCACCAGCTCTCGTGGCACCGTCTGTGGCCCCAACTCCTGTGGTCGGAGGGGGTTGTGGAATTCTCCCCGCCCCACCCCCGCAATCCGCATCGCCAGCAGCACCGCGCAACTCAACAACAGCGTCGCCAGCGACGTCTCCCACTGCCAATGGATGGCCCAATACCACGCATAAGGAAATGCCGCCCATATCCACGCCGACCACAACGCCGCCGAACGCCAAAAGAGCCGCTCCGCCACGCGATAAATCACCACCGCGTTCAGCGCGGAGAAGAGACAGTTAATGGCCAGGTCCACCCACGACGAGAGCAGCGTATAGACGCCAAACACTTTGAATATTCCGGCCAGAAGATACGGATAGAGCGGCGCAATCCACGCTGTCGGCCCGGTATGCCCTTGCAGCGGATCGGAAAAACCCCGCCCCGTCGCAATCGCCCGCGCAATCCGCCCCGTCTCCCACCCGAAACCGAAATCATCCATGTCATGCGAGAAGCGGTACGTATGCCCCACCGTCATCGCGATCAAGCGCAGGCAGAGCGCGGCGACAAAGATCGCCCAAGGATTCCGCCAATTGATTTTTTCCTGCTTCAGAGACACCAGTCTATCGTTAGGGGCAGCGGATAGAGCTGACTCTGGTCTCGGCGCAGCGGGAACGAGCCCAACCGTCTTTTCCTTCCTGCATCCTCTGTGCTCTACGTCTCCGCCGCCTCCGCCCACTTCGCCTCGACCCGCGGCGGCTCATAGCGCTTCAAATATTCAACCGCATCGCAAACATCTTCCGCCGCATGATAAAGCTCCCGCGAAGACTGCTTCATGAACCGCTGTGCTATCGCGTGCTCGAGGAGCGCCGTTAACGGACCGTAGTATCCCGCCACATTCAGGAACACAATGGGCTTGGTGTGGATATCAAGCTGCTTGAGCGTCAGCATCTCCAGTATCTCTTCCCACGTCCCGATCCCTCCCGGCAGCGCGACGAAAGCATCGGAACGCGCCTGCATCTCGTGCTTGCGCAGCCGCAGATCGCGAGTGACGATCAGCTCGTCCGCCGCCTCATAGACCAGTCCGCGCCCATAAATCACCTCTGGAACCACCGCCACCACCTTGCCCCGCGGATCGCCCGCATGCACCGCCCGCGCCACCGCTCCCATCAATCCAATGTTCGTGCCGCCATAGACCAATGTGCCGAAATCGCGAGCAATCGCCGCACCCAACTCCCGCGCAGCCTCAAAATATAGCGGATCGATCGCATCGCTCGAAGAGCAATAAACACAAATGCTGCGCATATCGACTAGTGTAATGTCTGCCGCACTTTTTCCTCTGCTGCCACGCCTATCCTCGGAGTTAAATCGAATTAATCACTAAGCGTCAGGTGCGGAAGCGGGTCCAGGCGATAGAATGCAGGTCACATGGCCGAGCCATCCGCTCCACATCTGCGCCGCGGCTTTTCCCTGCTGTCCGCCACCGCGCTCAATATTTCGAATGTCGTCGGCGTCGGCCCATTCATCACCATCCCGCTGATATTGGCGTCCATGCAGGGCCCGCAGGCCATGCTGGGATGGATCGCGGGCGCGCTGCTCGCGACCTGCGACGGCATGGTATGGAGCGAACTCGGCGCCGCGTGGCCGGGCTCCGGCGGCAGCTACCGCTTTCTGCGCGAAGCTTATGGCCCAGACAAATGGGGACGCCTCATGGCCTTTCTCTTCATCTGGCAATTCATCTTCTCCGGGCCGCTCGAGATCGCCTCCGGCCTGATCGGCTTCGCGCAATATTTCAGCTTCCTCGCTCCCGGCCTTACCGCTCTCGATCTCAAACTGATTGCCGCCGCCGCCGGCATTATCGCTTTCGCCCTGCTCTACCGCAGCATCAAAGGCATCTCCAAGCTCACCGTCACCCTCTGGATCGGCGCCATGACCACGCTCATCGCCGTTCCGCTCGCCGGCATCGGACACTTCAGCGCCAAGCTCGCCTTCTCCTTCCCGCCCCATGCCTTCAACTTCGGCACCGGATTCGTCCTCGGTCTCGGCTCCGCCATGCTCATTGCCATCTACGATTACATGGGCTACTACGATATCTGTTACATCGGAGACGAAGTCCGCAACCCCGCGCGCACCATCCCGCGCTCCATCCTGCTCTGCATCCTGTTTACCGCCTGCGCGTACTTTGCGCTCGAGATCGTGATCATCGGCGTCGTCCCCTGGCGGCAGGCGATCGATTCGAAGTTTATCGCTAGCGAATATATGCAGATGTTGCACGGCCACGCCGCCGCCGTAGTAATCACCCTGCTGATCCTGTGGACCGCGTTCGCCAGCGTCTTCGCCCTGCTCTTCGGATACTCGCGCATCCCCTACGCCGCCGCGCGCGACGGCTACTTTTTCTCCGCCTTCGCCAAGCTGCATCCCACCAAAGATTTTCCCCACGTCTCCCTATCAGTGCTGGCGCTCATGTCGATTGGCGCGGCGTTCTTCTCGCTCGATGCGGTCATCGCCGCGCTGATTACCACCCGCGTGCTGGTGCAGTTTCTAGCGCAGATCATGGCGTTGCCCCTGCTGCGCAAGCGCCTTAAGAATGAATTGCCCTACCGTATGCCGCTCTATCCTCTGCCCGCAGTCATTGCGTTTTTGGGATGGTGTTTCGTCTTTGGAAGCTCCGGCTGGGATTACATCCGCTTCGGATTCTTGACCCTCGCCGCCGGAGTCGCCGCATTCCTCATCCATGCCAGAGTGGGCCACAAATGGCCATTCGCGTCGCCGATTTCCGCAGCGAACCCGTAGCACCGGCTGTCGGCCCGCGCAATCCGTGATTCGCGCAAGAATATCAAAAACGATCAGGCTCTATGTCACCACTCTTCTATAGAACGTCCGTGTCCCCACCACAAACATGATCGCCACTGAAGCCAGCAGCGCCAGCAGTATCCAGGAGATGCCCAGGGTGCGCAGTTCCTGACCGCCGAACGCAGTCTGCGGAACCATCGCATAGCGCAACCCCTCCGAGGCATAGGTCAGCGGATTGAACAATGTCGCAATTTGAAACCAGCGAATGTTGCCCAGCGCTCCCCACGGATAATAGGTGCATCCGGTAAACAGCAGCGGCGTAAAGATCAGCGTGAACATCAGGCTGATCTGCTCCGGCTTGATCACGGTGCCCATCAGCAGGCCGATGGTCGAACCGACGAACGCGGTCAGCACCACCATGCCGATTAGCGCGCCGATGCGATCGCTGCGCACTGAAAAGCCATTTCCCAATATCCACCAGCCCAGGGGAAAGATGACGGCGCTGGCGATGCTGCCGCGCATTGCAGCGAAGAGCACCTTTTCGAGCGGAACCCACCACACCGGAAGCGGCGACAGCAGCCGGTCATCGATCTCCCGCGCGAAACCCAAATCCAGCACCAGCGGCAAGGTGACCCCCTGCATGGCCGCGATCATGCCCGTTAGCGCCACGATGCCGGGCAGCATCAGCGTCGCGAAGTTCCCCGCGGCCAGACCACTGCCCGGCAATACCTTGCCGAAGATGAAGAGAAAGAACAAAGGTTGCATCAATGCCTGCAACAAAAAGGGGACGAACTCCCGTCCGGTCACCACCAGATCGCGCTTGAGCATGGCGAAGAAAGCGTTCGCCGCGAGCCAAGTTCGTTGCCCACTCGCGCCGCGAGAGGTTGAGACAGTGATCGTTTCCGCCATCAGCGAAGGTGCCTCCCAGTCAGAAAGATGAATACCTCTTCGAGCGTCGGCTGCTTCACGCTTAAATCCCGAACCTCTCCACCGGACGCTACCACCGCCTGTGCAGCCGCCCCAATCAGCGAGTTCGCCGCATCCGCATATACACGATAAATCCTGAGCCCCACCTCTGCCGGCGCACCCGCTGATTGCTCTGGCTGCGGCGCTACCTCATCCACCTTCGTCACCCCCGGCATAGCCCGCAGCGCAGCCATGAGCCGTTCGCCCATCGAGCTGCCCTCCGCGGCATACGCACGCAGCTCCAATACCGTGCCTCCCGGAATCAGCTTCTTGAGCTCCGCGGGAGTATTGTTGACTAAGATCGTGCCGTGGTCCATCACCGCAATGCGCTGGCAGAGCTTGTCGGCCTCGTCCATGTCATGCGTGGTGAGCAGGATTGTCAGCCCGGCCCCATTGAGATCGCGGATCCGCTCCCACAAAAACAACCGTGACTGCGGGTCCAGATTGTTCGTCGGTTCATCCAGAAACAACACGTCCGGACGGTGCATCAGCGCCCGCGCAATCATCAGCCGTTGCGCCATGCCCCCGGAGTAGCGGCTTACCTTCTCATCCTTCCGCTCGCCCAGCCCCAGTTCGCCCAGCAGCTTGTCCGCCAGCCGCTCCCGTTCTGCACGCCCCATCCCGTGATAGGCCGCATGAAACGTGAGTATCTCGCGCACCGTCAAGCTGCGGTCGAGATTGCTCTGCTGCGGCACCACCGCAATCCGCTGCTTTACCTCCACTGGATCGCGCGCCACATCCACGCCCATGATCGCTGCCGCGCCCGCCGTCGGCACAATGAACGTGGTCAGCGCTCCGATGATGGTCGTCTTGCCCGCGCCATTCGGCCCCAGCAGCCCAAATATCTCCCCCCGTCCTACCTCAAACGACACTCCATCCACCGCATTGGTCTGCGTCTTCGGATACCGCTTCACCAGATCGCGCACCGCAATCGCCGCTGGCGCAACCAACGGATTCGAAATTGTAGGAGTCGCCATCGAATCCACTATTAGAGCACCTTTTCTAAATCGGTTGGAGTGCCTTTCATGGTCGGCTTTGGGTGGCTCCGGCTTCATTCATGCTTGCTGCCGCGATCTTGATCCGGTGGGCTCAACCCTCTTGGGTTGCGCCCACCGGAACCGCAAGAATCCTCTGTTGCTCTGCTCATCTTGTTCTGCTCATCTTGCTGATCTCTGCATTCCCCTTCCGTTTGCTATGTCAGTTTGGATTACGCGATAAACTGCTCACATGCACGACACGCTCTTCGACCGCGCCGAGCACGCTGCCGCTTACCTCCGCGCCAAGACCACGCTTACGCCGCGCATTGCCGTGGTGCTCGGCTCCGGACTGGGCGCGCTCGCCGATGAGTTGCAAGGCGCGGTAAGACTTCCGTATTCCGAGATACCCGGCTTCCCGCAATCTACCACCGAAGGCCACGCGGGAAGGCTGGCGATAGGCACGCTGAACGGGTTGCCTGTCGTCGCCATGCAGGGGCGGCTGCACTACTACGAAGGGCACTCGCTGGCGGATGTTACCTTCCCCATGCGCGTCTTCGGCAGATTAGGGGTTCAGGCCGCGGTCCTTACCAATGCGGCGGGCGGCATCGACGCCGACATGGTCCCCGGGTGCCTGATGGCGATCAGCGATCACATCAACTTCCAGGGCGGCAATCCACTAATCGGAGCAAATGATCCGCGCTTCGGACCGCGATTTCCTGATATGGCGGACGCCTATAACGAAAAGTATCGCAGCCTGGTGCTCGCCGAGGGGCGCAAGCTGGGCATACATATGTTCGAGGGGGTCTATGCGGCGTTTTCCGGCCCCAGTTTCGAGACGGCGGCGGAGATCCGCATGATGCGCACTCTGGGCGCGGACGCAGTCGGCATGTCCACCGTTCCGGAGGTGATAGTGGCGCGCCAGATGGGCATTAAGTGCCTCGCCATCTCCTGCATTACCAACGTGCATGGCGGAGTGAGCAGCGAGGCTCTCACCCATCAAGAGGTGCTCGATACCGGCAACCGCATCCGCAACCAGTTCATCGCGCTGATCAAGGCGATTTTGCCCAAAATCGCCGCGGACGTCGCACACACCGAGCGACCAGCGACCGATGACTAGCGACTAATGACCGGCGACTGGCGACTGGCGACTGCCGCCCCGCGACCCGCAGCAAAACAGCCTCTCCCGCCGGAGAGGCTGTTCAAAAAAGCTAAAAGGCTTAGCTGGCTTTGGCGACCGCTCCGACCCGTGCCGGACCGGCTTTGATCACCTTGCCCGCTCGGATGCAAGCGGTGCAGACGCGGATACGCTTGCCCACGCCCTTTACTACCGCGTGGACGCTGCGCAGATTTACGTTCCAGCGCCGCTTGGTAATATTGTGGGCGTGGCTGATGTTGTTACCGAACTGCGGACCCTTGCCGCACATATCGCAAACGCGTGCCATAAAAGCGTGTCCTCTAAACTTAAATTCGCGGTTGGTTTCGTACCGACGGCCGGGCTAACGGCAGCTACTGCGGAACTCTAAGAGCACAAAGCGACTGAGCAAGCGCAAGGCTCTTCCACGAAATACAAGTCTATCGCAAAAGCGAGTCTCAGGGCAAGGAAGAGTCTCTTCCAATACAAGATGAGCCTGAAGGTCAGTCTTGATTCCAATACAAGATGAGCCTGAAGGAGGGAAAGCGGGCAAGCTGAGGAGAGATGATCAGCATGCTCGAAGCAGAGAAGCTAAGC
>JBDTLH010000262.1:0-7267 GCA_039934875.1 Acidobacteriaceae bacterium
AGTCGATCTGTTGCACGAAGCCGTGCTGTTGCACCTGCTGATAGCGCAAGCCACTCAGGTCCGCGGCATAGACGTGGTCGATGGCGGTTAGGGTTTTTCCTTTGGCGTCGAAAGTGGCGGCCGCCAACTCGAAGGAGGCGTGTTTCATACCGCCCGCGTTGGAGACGAAGTTGAGCGTTCCTCCGGCGAGGGCAACATGCACCAGGCTGCCATCTTTGGGGTCGAGCTGCCCAGCCAGTTCCACACCGGTCGAGAGCTGTTGCTGGCCAATCAAGGCGTCCATCAGCTCGGCGCGCATGATCTTCTGGCGCTCGGTTCCGGTGTGTGCGGGATCAAAGGGATCGACGGCGAAATATCCTTTTCTATAACGCAAGTGCACGCCGGAGCGCTTCACCTTGACCTTCAACTCATGAAGGCGGCCATCGGGGAGGTAGTTTTGCGGAGTGAAGGCGATCGCATAATAGGTTGAGCCGTCGGCGATGGCGGCTTGGATGGCGTTGCCCAGGTCATTGCGATTGTAGAAGGCGCGTCCACCGGTCTGTTCGGCGATCAGGTTCATGGTTTCGTGGGCGGCGATGATGCCCTGGCCGGCGGCGGCCACCATTTGCGAGAACTGGGGACCGTTCGCCAGATGTCCGTTCACCTGTCCGGAGAACTGCGCACTATTGGTAGAGAGCACTTGCAGGCCCTCGGCATCGACGGGATAGACCGCGACATTTGCATCAGAGAGCAGCGCGCCGATCTCGTGCAGGTCCTGATAGTACATGCGCATCGGCGCGGAGGAGGGGAGTTGCCAATCCGACATGACTTCGAGGGGGAAGGTGCTGGAGAGCCAGACCAGGTTCTTGCGCCCGGGATAACCCTCGGCATGGCGGGCGATGGATTTGAAGGCTTCGATGGTGAGGCGGACCCGGACGTCCATCTGAAAGGCGGCGTCATCCTGCTGGAAGGCCACCAGGGAATCGTGAGTGTCCTGGGGAAGTTGGGTGGAATCAAGCAGCGACGACATTCCTGGGTCGTCGGTCCTGAGGCCGACCTCGCGGGGCTGGATTTTGCGGGCAGCCTGCTGCACCTGCCGGGGATCGCTGGTGAAATCCTGCAAGAGCGTGAGCCGCCGCCCCAGGGCGTAGATGGCAATCGGCTGCTGCGGTTCGAGGGTTTGCAACAGTTTGAGCATTTGGTTGCGGGCATAGGCCTGAGAGGCGAAGGGGGTGTTCGCCGCGTCCATGAGCAGGATGGTTACGGGGCCTTTCCAGTTTTGCGAGGCGGAGTAATTGTCGTAGAGCTTGACGGGAAGAACCGGCGCCGGATGGCTTTCAGTACCGGCGGTGCGCGCTATGAGGGCGCGATTTTCGAGGGTCATGCGGGAGATGTCTTGACGCTTGCCTTCATCGAAGACTTCGAGATCTTCCGGCTTCAAATCGCTGATTATGTTTCCGGATTTGTCAGTGGCGATGAGATCGATGGTGACCAGGTTGGTGGTGACTTTGAAGGTGAAATCAGAATCTTTGCTGGGCTTGCGGCGCGGCCGTTCTTCTTCGACATACGATGAGGTGGGGAATTCGTTGAGGCTGTTGAGGCCGGATGCGCCGGTATTGAAGCCGTTGCGGGAGCCGAGGGAGTTGCCGGCTCCGCTAGATCCGCCTCTGCCGCCGCCTGGAGAGGGGCGACCGCCGCCGCCGGGGGCTGGATGGCCTCCGCCACCTCCGCCGGGGTGACCGCCGCCGCCTCCCTTTTGCGCCGTCGCCGGAAGGGGAGCGGAGATGAGGAGAAGCAATAGGGATACCAGGGCGAACGGGCGCGGGATCATGGTGGCTCCTGACGAGGAACACTGTATCACACGGATTTCGTATAGCAACGCCTATTATTCGAGCACACCCGGCAGTACCGAAAGGGCGGAGTAGGCGAAAAAGACTATGAGATCCCGTTGGCAAATAGTTATTCTGATCTGCGACTGGACGGGAGAGGGGCCGAATAGAACACGGTCCCATGGGGAAGAGCATGATGAGCTTGAAGATGATGGATCAGGGGAGCCGCCGGTCCGGTTGGTTGGCGCTCGCCTGTGTATTGGCGGGGCTGCAGACGCCAGTAAGAGCGGCGCTTCCGGCGACCGAGGTAATTGCGGCGCCGGGTCTGAAGCAAAAGGTCGAAATACTGAAAGACCGATGGGGAATCTCGCATATCTATGCGCAGAATGAGAGCGATTTGTTCTTTGCGCAGGGATATAACGTGGCAAGAGATCGCCTGTTTCAGCTTGAGATGTGGCGGCGACAGGCGAATGGCACGGTGGCTGAGGTGTTGGGCCGCAAGGAGCTGAAGCGGGACGTAGGAACGCGGCTGTTCATGTTTCGCGGGGATATGACGGCGGAGTTGAACTGGTACCATCCGCGCGGAGCGGCGATAGTGCAGGCTTTTGTGAACGGGATCAATGCCTATGTGGCGGAGACGGAGAGGAACCCGACGCTGCTCACTCCGGAGTTCAAGATGCTGGGCCTTAAGCCGGGGAGATGGACTGCGGCAACGGTGATCACGCGGTTCAATGGATTGCTGGGGAATATTGATGAGGAGATGAATATCGCTCTGGCGGTACGGACGATCGGGGCGGAGAAGGTGAAGGACATCGAATATTTTCAACCGGCGGACCCGAAGCTGACGATGGATCCGGCGATTGACCAGTCGTTGTTAACGCGGGAGATTTTGGAGGTTTACCATGCGTTTCGCACCCCGCTAAAATTCACCGCCGACGAGTTGGCGGCGGAATACCGCGACCAGGCGAAGGCTGAAATATTGTCGCAAGAGGTGGCGGATGAGAGGTCAGGGCCGACCGCTTTGGATTTGAGCACGCGGCGGCAGGACATCGGCAGCAACAATTGGGTGGTCAGCGGGAAGCTCGCCGCCAGTGGGCATCCGATGATGATGAACGATCCGCACCGGGCGCAGATGGCGCCGTCTCTGCGCTATTGGGTGCATCTGGTGGCTCCGGGATGGAATGTGATTGGCGGGGGCGAGCCGTCGTTGCCCGGGGTTTCCGTGGGACACAATGAATTCGGAGCGTGGGGGCTTACGATCTTCGGCAATGACGGCGAAGACTTGTATGTGTATGACACGAATCCCGCGAACCCGGAGCAATACAAGTACAAGGGCGCGTGGCAGGCGATGACGGTGGTGCGCGACAAGATCGCGGTGAAAGGGGAAGCTGCGGTAGAGGTGGAGTTGAAGTACACGCGGCATGGTCCGGTGGTGTATGAGGACCGGGCGCACCACAAGGCGTATGCGGTGCGGGCGGCGTGGCGGGAGATCGGGAGCGCTCCTTATCTTGCGAGTTTGCGGATGGACCAGGCGCACACATGGGAGGAATTTCGCGATGCGTGTTCGTATAGCCGGATCCCTTCGGAGAACATGGTGTGGGCGGACAAGGGCGGCAACATTGGATATCAGGCGGTGGGCATAGAGCCGCTGCGTCCGAACTGGAGCGGGCTGGTGCCGGTGCCGGGCGACGGGCGATATGAGTGGAAGGGATTTTTGCCCATCAAGGAGCTGCCGCATGCGTTCAATCCGGCGAAGGGATTCTGGAACACGTCGAATGAATACCTGATTCCGCAAGGATGGCCGTACAAGGATGCGCTGCACTATACGTGGGCGGATGCGTATCGGGCTTCGAGCGTGGCGGAGGTATTGGGTTCGGGGCGGCGGTTCGCGGTGGCGGACATGGTGGAGTTGCAGAACAATGTGTTGTCGCTGCCGGCGAGGAGCCTGACGCCGCTATTGCGTGATTTACAGATAGACGATCCGGTGGCGAAGCGGGCAGCGGAGAGGTTGCTGCATTGGAACTATGTGCTCGATAAAGATTCGGTGGCGGCGGGGATTTATGAGATGTGGCAGCGGCGGCTGCAAGCAAACATCCGCGAATTGTTTGTGCCGAAGGAGGCGCAGCAGTTTTTAGGGATGCCTGCGATGACGAGGATCGTTTCCTGGTTCTATGCTCCGGATGCGCGCTTCGGCGAGGAGCCGATCGCGGGGCGCAATGCAGTACTGGTCAAGAGCCTGTCGGAGGCTTGCACAGAGCTGACGCGGCGGCTGGGTCCGGAGATGGAGAATTGGCGACTTGGGGCTTACCACCACGCGACCATTACCAGCGACATGGATGCGGCGCTCAAGCCGGAGTTGCGGGTGAAGTTCGATGTGGGTGGCGCGCCACGCGGCGGCGACAGCTACACCATTGATGCGACCGGAGGCGGCGATAACCAGCAGTCGGGAGGGTCGTTCAAAATCGTGGCAGATACGGCGGACTGGGACAACTCGGTGGGAATCAATAACCCGGGGCAGTCGGGGGATGTGAACAGTCCGCACTATCGCGATCTCTATCCGCTGTGGGCGGAGGGGAGATATTTTCCTGCTTTTTATTCGCGGGCGAAGGTGGAAGGGGTGACGGAGTTGAAGCTGGAGCTGCGACCGGCGGCGGCGGCGAGGCACTAGAGAAGCGCTGATTAAGTGGAGGGTCGGCGTCCTCGCCGACCTGCCTGCGCAGCAAGAACCGATCTTTAGTCCGGTTCGCGTTGCACGCGAATGGTCGGCGCGGACGCCGACCCTCCAGGCGCACCTTGTTCAGAGTTCCCCTAGAGCGAGTTCAAGATTATGGCCTCAGCTTGAGTGACTGGCGACCAACCGCACAGGTCTGGTCCTCCTGTGCCGCGCAAAGAACCCGCGGCACGGATGACAAGCAGCGGACTACTACGCCAACTCGACTTCGATCTTTTTCGCGTCGGAGTCTAGCGCAGCGATGCGGAAGCTGCGGATTTGGCCGGGACGAGGGGCTTCGGGTTGCGGAGCGGTGGTGGACGCGCCGCCCTTCCAGCGCGCGCTAAGCATGGAGGTGAGGGAAGAGAGGTCTGCTTTTGCTTCGGCGTTGCTCGCAGGTGGGGCTGCGATCTGGGGAGAGATGCGGCAGGTGGCGTGGATGCCTTCGCCCAGTTCGAC
The DNA here is from genome assembly GCA_039934875.1 of Acidobacteriaceae bacterium. GTDB lineage: Bacteria > Acidobacteriota > Terriglobia > Terriglobales > Acidobacteriaceae > JBDTLH01. The sequence continues at coordinate 4,978 of JBDTLH010000262.1, forward strand.
GCGCGCTTCTCCAGTGGACGGGTCGATATCGATGATGCGGCCGGTGACGGTGTCTCCTGGGTGGTGCTCGGCGATGTATTCGTCGCGGCTGGTGGGAATGAGTTGTTTCATGCTTAGGCGCAACTGGCGTTTTACAGTATCGATCTCGAGCACCTGGGCTTTGACGATCTGGTTGAGGCGGAGCACGTCCTGGGGATGATTGATGCGCTTTTCGGCATCAATTTCGCTGACGTGAATCATGCCTTCAATGCCTTCGGCAACCTGCACGAAGGCGCCGAATTTGGTGATGCTGGTGATGGGGCCTTCGACGACCGATCCCGGCGCGAATCTCTGCGCCGCATCCGTCGTTGTCCAGGGATCGCCGAGCGCTTGCTTGAGACCGAGGGAGAGGCGGTGATCGGCGGCGTTGATGGCGAGGATAACGGCATCCACGATGTCTCCTGGTTTCACGACATCGCTGGGGGTGCGAATTTTCTTCGCCCACGACATCTCGGAGACGTGAATGAGGCCTTCGATGCCAGGTTCGAGTTCCACGAATGCGCCGAAGTCGGTGACGCGGGTGACGGTGCCGCGAATGCGTTCGCCTACTTTATATTTATCGGCGGCGGAGTCCCAGGGCTGGGGGAGAAGCTGTTTGAGGCCGACGGAGACGCGGCGTTTATCCGGATCGATTTTGAGTATGCGCGCTTCGATCTGCTGGCCGGGGCTGAGCACGTCGGAGGGAGCGGCGATGCGGCTCCATGCGATGTCGCTGATGTGCAACAGGGCGTCCACGCCACCGATGTCAATGAATGCGCCGTAGTCGGTGAGGCTGCGCACGACGCCACTTACCGTGTCTCCTGCTTTCATCTCGGAGTAGCGGCGTTCTGTGCTGACGCGCTCTTCTTCTTCGGCGACGGCGCGGCGGTCCACGACGACATCTTCGCCGGTAACGTCGAGCTTGGTGATGCGGCAGCGAACTTCCTGGCCGACCAATTTTTCCATCTCGGCGGCGTCGCGGGTTGCGGTGCGCGAGGCGGGCATGAAGGCGCGCACGCCGATATCCACGGTGAGGCCGCCCTTGATGACGTCGGTGACGGTGCCGACGAGCGTGGATTTATCGGCGAATGCCCGTTCGAGAGCGCTCCAATCGCGCGGCTGTGCAATTTTGAAGCGGGAGAGTTCGTAGTAGCCGTCGAGGTCGCGTCCTTTAACGGAGACGGGGAGCTTGTCGCCCGGCTTCAGCGTCTCTCCGGGGCGGAGGGCGGTGAGGGGGAGAATGCCTTCGCTTTTGAATCCGATGTCGAGGAAGGCGGAACCTGCGGATACGGCGATGACGGTGCCTTCGAGTTGTTTGTCACCGGCGGGGCGAGCGTGGTCGTGCTCGAACTGCGAGAGGAGGTCGGCAAACGATTCGTTGGATTCGTTGGATTCGCCTGCGGCGGCGGAGACAGATTCAGGGGAGTTTGGGTTGGGCATGAGTAATAGTTTCATTTTGGCATAGTCGGGGTTAGTATGTTGCGGACTGGAGTTAATGCCATGACAGACCGTCGTCACTTTCTCGCGACACTCGCGGGAGCCGCCGCGGCACTTTCTTTGCCGAAGCAGATGTTTGCCCAGGCGGCGCAGATGGAGTCCGCTCCGGCGATGCCGGAAGCGAGTTTGCCGGAGGAGCAATATTGGGCAGCGGTGCGGCGGCAGTTCGAGATTCCCGCAGATGAAATTTATTTGAACAACGGAACGTGCGGGAGCTCACCGTATCCGGTGCTGAAGGCGGTGTTCGACAGCTATAACCGGCTGGAGCAGATGGACGATGCGGACCCCGAACAGTATCCATTGTTTGGCTACGGAGCGTTCAACCAGTTTCGCGAGCCGTTGGCGAAGTTTATCAATGCCTCGAAGGATGAAGTCGCGATCGTGCGCAACGCCACCGAGGCCAATGCCATTATGGCGAATGGACTGGATCTGAACGCGGGCGATGAGGTGCTGATGTCGGACCAGGAGCATCCCAGCGGTTTGGGGCCGTGGCAGATGCGGGCGAAGCGATATGGGATTGTGGTGAAGCAGTTTGAGATTCCCGTGCCGCCGAAATCGCCGAGTGAAATTCTGGAGCGGGTGAGTGCGGGGATTACATTGCGGACCAAGGTGATTTTCGTGAGCCATATTACGACGACGACGGGCGTGGTGCTTCCGGTGAAAGAGATATGCTCACTAGCGCGCACCAAGGGCATCGTCTCCATGGTGGATGGGGCGCAGGTGGCGGGCATGATGCCGATTGATGTTAAGGCGATTGGTTGCGATATGTATGGAT
>JBDTLH010000263.1:0-3135 GCA_039934875.1 Acidobacteriaceae bacterium
CCTCGACGACCTGCAATGCGACGACCCCGAATGCGATTGCAATGACCCCAGCTCCCCCGAATGCACCGTCGGCATCAACCAATGGGTCAGCACCGGCGTCAACTTCGACCCCCTCCGCGCCCTCCACGAGCGCCAGGCCGCCGCCTGCATGGCCCGCCTACGGTGATCTACCGCACCTACGGAGATCAAAAACAAACCGCACTCACCCGCGAAACCGAAAGCTGCCCGCCACAACCGTGAACCGTGAACTGTAAACCGGTAGCTGGTAGCCGGTAGCCGGTAGCTGATAGCTAAACCGCTCAACGGTAAACTGCTTTTCTCTACTTCAAGAGGTTCCGTGCGATCACCATCTTCTGGATCTCGCTCGTCCCTTCGCCGATCGTGCATAACTTCACGTCGCGATAGAATTTTTCCGCCGGATAGTCTTTGATAAACCCATATCCCCCGTGGATCTGCACGCCCTCATTGGCGCAACGCACTGCCACCTCACTGGCGAAATACTTGGCCATCGAAGACTCCAGCGTGGTCTTCATGCCCGCATCCTTCATGGCCGCCGCGCGCATGGTGAGCAACCGGGCCGCGTCGAGTTCCGTCGCCATGTCGGCGAGCTTAAATTGAATTGCCTGAAAGTCGCTGATCTGCTTCCCGAACTGCTTTCTTTGTTTTGAATACTTAAGCGCCGCATCGAAGGCGCCCTGTCCAATGCCGAGCGACAATGCCGCGATGGAAATTCGTCCGCCATCCAACACCTTCATCGAATCAACAAAGCCGCCGCCTTCCTTTCCCAGCAGATTCTCAGCGGGAATTTCGCAGTCCTCGAAGATCATCTCGCTGGTGGCGCTGGCGCGCAAGCCGAGCTTGTCTTCCTTCTTGCCGGGACGAAAACCCTCGGTGCCTTTCTCGATGATAAAAGCGGACAGACCATGCGTGCCGTGGGTCTTGTCCGTCACCGCGATGGCGACCATCACGTCCGCATAATGACCGTTGGTGCAGAAGGTCTTGGAGCCATTCAGCACCCACTGATCGCCCTTCTTCGTCGCCGACATGCGCGCCCCCGCCGCATCCGAGCCGGAGCCCGGTTCGGTGATCGCCCACGCGCCAATCCATTCGCCGGAGGCGAGTTTGGTCACATACTTCTGCTTCTGTTCTTCATTACCCGCAAGAAAAATGTGGTTGGCGCATAAAGAGTTGTGGGCGGCGACAATGATGCCGACCGAACCATCCACCCGCGAAAGCTCTTCGACGGCGATTACATATTCGATATAGCCCATGCCGGCGCCGCCGTATTGCGCGGGGAAAATGATGCCCAGAATGCCCATTTTGCCCAGCTCTTTGATCACTTCAAGGGGAAAATCGCCGTGTTCATCCCACTTCATCACATTGGGAGCTATTTCGCGCTGGGCGAATTCCCGAATAGTGTGCCGCAGGTGTTGCTGTTCTTCGCTGAGCTGGAAGTCCAAAATTGATGTCTCCGTGATACTTCGAGGCAAACAGAATAGGCTAACATACTGCCTGAGGCGTTTTGACACTGGAAAAAGCGGCTGCTAATATTTTGAGAGCGCTCTGAAGCGGGTTGCCAGTTCCTAGCAGTGTCCGGCAATCGGCTGTTGAGCGTGGAGCGTCCCCGTCGTCTAGCCCGGCCTAGGACACCGCCCTTTCACGGCGATAACACGGGTTCGAATCCCGTCGGGGACGCCAACAAAACAAACGACTTCTCCGCACCGCCGCTATTCTTCATAGTCCAATTTGGTCCACTTAGGCCGGCTCCTTCCGCTGCTCCGGAGCTCGTGGTCTCATCACCATTCTCACTAGTTTGCTCTGAGCCTCGCGTTTCTGTGGACTCACCGCTTGCATATAAACGTCCATGGTTACCTTCATACTGGCATGCCGCAGCAGCTCTTGCACCACCTTGGGATTTTCTCCATTGGCGTTTAGAAGCGTGCCGAACGTATGCCTGAACGTATGGTAGGTAACGTTCTTGCTCACTTCCGCTCGCTTGATAGCCGGTCTGCCGTGATAGCGCCAAAGGGTTCCGGGCCAGTATGGTTGTTTGCCCTTCATCTGCGGAGAAGCAAATACCCAATCCCCGGGAGCGGGATATGGGCATAACTGCCTCCAGGTCCATAATGACTCAGCGGTTTGCGCGTCCAACGGAACGTCCTTTTGAGAAGCTTCTGTTTTGGGCGCACCCTCCACCATCGAAACGACCGATCTACGAATGTGTAAGACGAGTTCTTGAAAATCCACGTCTTCCCACCGAAGTCCGATCAGTTCTCCCCGACGCAAACCAGTAAAGGCATCCAATTCGATAATCGTTTGAAGGGGATCCGGCAGTTCTTTCAGAATCGCCATGATCTCCTCTCCGGTCAAAACAACTGGTACCTTCTGGCGCTTTGCGCTCTGGCGAACGCTCGTGATTGGATTCTTTTCCGTCCATTCCCACCTGATTGCGTGCGAATACAAGGCACTCATAATGTTTCTGATCTTCGCCTTGCTCCCACGAGCTAAACGGCGAAGGATGAACCCGGCTTTCGTTTCTACGCTCTGTACGACAAGATTTATCGGCTGGATGTGCTGACACACGCCTATGACTGCTGCCGCGCCAACAAGGGTGCAGCGGGAGTGGACGGTCTCACGTTCGAAGCGGTCGAGTCGTATGGGCGGGAACGATGGATCGGGGATCTGGCGCAACAACTCAGGGAAGAGAGCTACCGCCCGGAAGCAGTGCGACGGGTCTTTATTCCAAAACCGAACGGCAAACAGAGGCCTCTCGGCATTCCGCGGCTGGCGGATAGAGTATGCCAGATGGCAACCATGCTGGTTCTCGAACCCATCTTCGAGGCCGACATGCCATCCGAGCAATACGCCTACCGGCAAAACCGAAATGCGCAAGACGCCGTGCGAAGAGTGCACTGGCTCGTGACTGGAGGCCACAGAAATGTCGTGGACGCCGATCTGGCTGGGTACTTCGACACGATCCCACACGTCGAACTGATGAAATCGGTGGCGCGCCGCATCGTGGACAAGCGGGTTCTGCGCTTGCTCAGCATGTGGCTCAACGCCCCGGTGGAAGAGCGAGACGAGCGGGGCCACAAGAAACGCACGACGATCAACCGAGACTCCAAGCGGGGCATT
>JBDTLH010000264.1:0-3319 GCA_039934875.1 Acidobacteriaceae bacterium
CTTCAGGAGAAATTACCTTCATGGCAAAGATCGCCAAACTCGCCAATCGCAACAAAATCATGGACACCGCCAAGAGCACCGACTGTCCCAAATGCAGCAAGCCTACCCGCGTCGCCATGCGGGTCAAAGATCGCGAGCGCAACGTGCCCGGAGGCATGTACATCTCCTGCTCCGCCTGTGAATTTTACGAAAAGCTGTAATCAAAAACGGTGTACCCGCGCCCCCGCGGGCATTCCCGTATAGCGGGAACGTTCTCCGGCACGAAATGGCGGAAGCGGCAGCTTTATGAAGAACACTCGTAAACCGAAGCCTGTGGCGGCAGAGGCGATTGCGCGACTTGCGGCTGAAGGCAAAGATATCTCGCACTTTTTCACCAACACCGGCAGCATGAATGCGGCCAATCCCTTTCCCGAGCAGCGAAGAGCGTTCGGTGCTCCGGCATTGCGACCACCAGCACGAGCCAATATTCACAACCCTTTCGAATAAGGCAAGAAATCGCTTGAGGAAAATACCGAAAGATTGTAGTGTCTCTAACCGGGAGAGGTGCTATTGAGCCGCGCCGATTCAAGCGGAGATTACGCCAGAATTGATGCAGCCGAGATGTGTAGGTGGGCTCTATCCGGTCCACGGAAAGATGACCGAATCCTTGTTGTCTAAGATGGCTGCTTACAGCGCAATCGACGGCGAAAACTGAGGAAGGGATCGCCATGAGAAGGTTAGGAAGACTATTCGTTGTCTTTTTTCTCGGTGTTGCTGGTCTCGCGCAAACCCCAGTCTTAAAGAGATCAGGCCAACCGCGGGACATTCCAAACCTAACAATAGGCGGTTTTGCCATCGATACGAAAGCTGCTGAAAACGGTGTCCTCGTGCAAGCAAACTTCTTCTGGTACCATGCCCCTTTTGACGGCTCAAAACCGATGCTCTTCGATGCGCAAAAGACAGGCGTGGACTTGCAACCCATGGATATGGCTTACGATGGACATGGCGGCTACCTCATGGTTGGAGCAGTTCAAAACTTCAGCGGAAAAACCGTAACCGCCTACTTGGCAACTTTCGATCGACTGGGCAATGAGATCTCACTGCGGAGGATCGAGCGTCGCGACAGCCAAGATGTTACATTCTGGCCGCGCAAAGTCGCGGCTTTCGGCAATGGATTGTTAGTGATCTCGGGCACCACCACGAGCGCAAACGCCACGGGAGATAAGCTCGATACCGCCATCTACAACAAAGAAGGACAGTTGGTGAAGACATTAGAGTTAAAGAATGATGTCGTTCCCGATATTCACATGCCGCCGGGTGACGATGGTACTGCTGTATTGGCCCGCGATTACAGCCTGATGGACGAGACTTCACGTGCGAAGTACAAGTCCAACGAGGTGCTCTCAGCAGAAATCGCCGCAGTCACATCTTTTGTGGACAGAACTGCGGATGGAGAAGTACTTATCGTTCGCAAAGGCGCCTATGTTTTAAGCCCTATAGCTTTTCTCATTAAGCCGAGCGGCGAAGTCAGGTCTTTCCGCGTGCCCTCTCTACGGGCGGCGGAATCCGTCAGTTGCCGCTTTGCCGATGGACGTCTTCTGACGCTGTATGACCGGACGGTGGATGCGAGCCAGCCACCGGAAGGTGTCATGCTGGTGGTGGACACGAACGGTAACACTGTTGAGAAATATCAATACTCAGCGCCCGGTGTAGGAATGGGATGGTAAAAGCAAGTTCGAGTTTATTACCACAATGGGCGACGTCAAAAAGCCGCACCTCGGCTTCGTCACCCTCTCAAACTGAAGCTCCAGCCTTTCTGCCTGGTTGCTCTGGAACGTCATTCTCTATCTTCGATAAACAATTGAACGTCTTGTACGCTTCCGCATCTTCCATTTGCGGTAAGCACTGCCCCATTCCCTGCTAATTCCTTCCGCTGCATGGATTTACATTGCCTTTATAGCCCTGGTTCGCTTACTTTCGAGGCTGCCTGGCGTGAGCTATTTGCGTCTATACTGGATAGAACGATGACCACTCTGATTGTCAACGAGAGTCCTGCGACAACCAAAGAACTACTGCTCCTGAAGCCCCGCGGATTTTGCGCCGGCGTGGTGCGCGCCATCGATATCGTCCGCATCGCCCTCGAGACCTTCGGACCGCCCATTTACGTCCGCCGCGAGATCGTCCATAACCGCTATGTTGTCGAGGAGCTGGCCGCCAAGGGCGCCATCTTCGTCAACGAAGTCGATGAAGTCCCCGAAGGAGCTCGCCTTATCTACTCTGCCCACGGCGTCTCCCCGGAGGTGCGCGAACAGAGCAAGCTGCAGAAGCTGCGGGTGATCGACGCCACTTGTCCCCTGGTCACCAAGGTGCATGTCGAAGCCATCAAGTTCGCCAAGGATGGCTACTCGCTAGTCCTCATCGGCCATCGCACTCACGAAGAGGTGATCGGCACCCTGGGCGAAGCTCCGGATGTGACCCAGGTCGTCTCCAGCGCGAAAGAGGTCGCCAACCTCGAGGTCCCCGACCCCAACCGCGTCGCTTATCTCACCCAGACCACTCTGAGCCTCGACGAGGCCAAAGAAGTGATTGACGCGCTTAAAATCAAATTCCCCAAAATCAAGGGCCCCCACGCGCAGGATATCTGCTACGCCACCGAGAACCGCCAGCGCGCGGTCAAGAACCAGGCCAACTTCGCCGACCTGGTGCTGGTCGTCGGCTCTCCTAATTCCTCCAACTCCACTCGCCTGGTCGAGGTCTCGCACAACCTGGGCACCCACGCTTACCTGATTGACAGCTTTGTGGACATCAAAGATGAATGGTTCGAGGGCGTGAACACCATTGCGCTCACTGCCGGCGCATCCGCCCCCGAAGTGCTGGTCGATGAGGTGATCGATTATCTGGCCAGCCGCAAAGGATTCACCAGCCTTCGTGAAGTCGAAGTCATGCCGGAGAACGTTCGCTTCGGCCTGCCCGCCGAGATCGTGCAGGCCATCGCCGCCGCCCCGCGCGTAACTAGCCTGTCTTGATACCCGTATTCAAGGTCAAGGAGTTTGGATCGATTGAGTCTCGAGCAGAAAAAAACGAAGGCAGGAGAGATGGTCTTCGGGCATGCGCGCGGCATAAAGCAGCGCATCCAGCAGGCGATCCAATCCTGCCAGACCTACTTGTTCTCGCAGCAGCAGCCCGATGGCTTCTGGTGCGGAGAACTCGAAGCCGACACCACCCTCGAATCCGACTACATCCTCCTCCATGAGGTGTTGGGCGCTCACGCTGACAATACCCAGCGCACTAGCGAATGCATCCGCGAGATCCTGCGCCATCAAAACCAAGACGGAGGCTG
>JBDTLH010000265.1:0-16210 GCA_039934875.1 Acidobacteriaceae bacterium
CCGCATCGGGATCATGGGCCCCCTGGCCACGGAAGAAAATGTGCAAATGTTCTTAGACCGGTTTGCCGAGGCGCTGCGGGCGAATGGATATAAGTAGTCGCGGAGGTGGGGGTTCGCGAACTGTTGCCAAGTCTTCCGCTGTAATTGACAACTTCACCGGTCACGGGCGACTGGTTAGCTTTTACGGTAGACCCCGGACTTCAGTCCGGGCAAACGATGTAGATGTGACGCGCCTTCAGGCGCTGAGGTGAAGACCAGCGTTGACACGTTCTAGCCGAGAAATAAATCCGCTTGCAGTTCCGCGCCGGGGCTAACGGCATAGCGCTCGAAGTTGGTAACTCCAGCTTTGCGCAGCACTTCTTCATCAATAAAGAAGTTGCCGGTGCTTTCGCGGCTGGGCCGGGTGAGGATGTGCCAGGCGGCGTCGGCGACGATCTCGGGAGCGCGGCTGTGCTCAGCCCCTGCTCCGGGCACAAGATTCAACGCGGCAGTGGCAATCGTTGTGCGCGGCCAGAGCGCGTTTACGGCAATACCTGCTCTGCGAAACTCCTCCGCCATCCCCAGCACGCACATGCTCATTCCATATTTGGCAATGCTATAAGCCACGTGTGGCGCGAACCATTTGGAAGCGAGATTGAGGGGCGGCGCGAGGGTGAGGACGTGGGGATTTTCGGCGCGTGCCAGGTGTGGAGCGCAGGCTTGCGAGCAGAGATAGGTGCCGCGAAGGTTCACCGCCATCATCAGATCGAAGCGCTTCATCGGCGTCTCCAGCGTCGAGGTGAGGCTGATGGCGCTGGCGTTGTTAATGAGAATGTCGATCCCTCCGAAGCGCTCGACAGTCGCGGCAACCGCGGCGCGCACCTGCGCCTCATCGCGGATGTCCGTCGCGACCGGCAGCGCATTGCCGCCGGCGGCTTCGATCTCCGCGGCGGCGGTGTGGATGGTGCCGGGCAGTTTAGGATGCGGTACAGTGGTCTTGGCGGCGATCACGATGTTGGCGCCGTCGCGAGCGGCGCGCAAGGCAATCGCCAGTCCGATGCCGCGGCTGGCGCCGGTGATGAAGAGCGTTTTGCCGCGCAGGTCATCCATAAATCGTTCTCGGCCATCTTACACGCGGGGTGCGCGTTGGTGTTAGATCGCGTGCAATGGGCAACAAAAAACCCAATCTGTACGCGGTGAACGTGGGGACAGATTGGGTCGCCTCTATCACTTACGAGACAAACTTACGGCGCAACGCGCCCGCCGCGCCGAGCAATCCGGTGCTCAAGAGAATGAGACTGCTCGGCTCGGGAACTGGCGGAGCGCCTCCTTCTTCAATGACTGATACGTTGGTCAGGAACCATGCGGAAGGGTCTTGCCTGAAGGCGAATTGCAACTGAGTATCGTTGGAAGCCGCAGTGATGTTGTAGGTGAAGGTGGTAAAGTCGAATGGGTTTGCGTTCACGAAGCTTGTGAGCTGACTAGCTCCAAAGTTTGCTGAAAAATCATTCGGTGTTCCTCCGCTCCCACCACCGCCCAAGCCATTTGATAGCTCAAAGCTGACTTGGTAGACACTTCCCGAAGTTGTCGCCAGAATTTGAGAAAGGTATGCATCACTGCCCACCTCCCCGAACTCTCCGCAAGAGATACCCCCCAAGCAAGTGGTTTCAGTCTGGTTCGTGGCATTTCCACTCAACGTCCATCCCGGAAAATTGCCGGGGACAGAAAAGTTCCCGTTTGTAACGAGGTTATTCGCGAAGGACGCGACGGAGCACCCCAGGGTGACGACAGCGATCAACGCCGCTGTGCGAATTCGGTTGAACATATAAGCCTCCAGTTTGAGCAGCAAGCCGAGTTGCTCCTCAGGCGAGAAGATTATGCGCGGCGGGACGGCAGCGGTATCCCCCAAATGGGAGATAGTTTTGCTCCAGCAGGTAATGAGTCGCGCAGCGACAACACAAGCGCAGGCCGGCACGTCAGTGCCGGTGAATTATGCAAACGGATTCGAGTCGCGGAGCGACGGCACTGGGTTAAAATGCCGCATGTCCGATTCGCATGTAGCGGTGCGCATTCACCTTATCTTCAGCACGAAAGAGCGCCGGGCCAGCATTCCGGTCGAGATGCAACCGAGGCTCTGGGCGTACATGCACGGAATCGCCAGGCGCCTCGGATGTACGGCGCTTGAGATCGGCGGGATGGCGGACCATGTTCATTTGCTGGTTGAGATTTCGCCGAAGGTGACCGTTTCTGAATTGGCGCAGAAGATTAAGGCCAATTCGTCCCGTTGGATGCATGAAAATGGGCGTGCCTTGTTTGCATGGCAAGCGGGATACGCGGCGTTCAGCGTCAGCGAATCGCATGTACAGATGGTGCGAGAATACATACGGACGCAAGCCGAACATCACAAAAAGAGGGATTATCGCGCGGAGATGGAGGCGCTGTTCCGTAAGCACGGGATTGATGTGGCATCGCTCCGCGACTCGAATTGCTCTGCGCAGCCTTCCCGGCACTGACGTGCCGGGCTGTGCTTGTGCTGTCGCTCAGCGACTGGAATAACGAATGAATTCCGGCTGTTCAGTTTCCTGCGGGAAGATGTTTGGCACGGGCAGTGAATCACCCCACCCCCGGCAGCGTGAGCACCAGCCGCACCAGGTCCGCCTGCCGATGCGTCGCCGTCTTCTGAAAAATCGCCTTCAGGTGAAAACGCGCGGTCTGCACGCTCATTCTCAACTGCTCCGCCGCTTTAGAGATTTCCTGCCCCGCAACCAGCAGATCAGTCAGTCGGCACTCCGAGGGAGAGAGCCCATAGAGCGCGCGCAGCACCGAAGCGCGTGATGCGGGTACGGCGTCGGGGTCGTTGACGAAAATCATTGCGGCTGGTCTGTCTTCCAGGAATATCTCCGATGACCGAAACGGTGCGACTACCAGTTGTAAAGGCTTCTTGGGTGGTCGTCGGCTTATCAGCATGGCTCCACCTGAAGGAGCAGACCAGAGCTTTGCAGCCGCCTGCGGAGAGAACCCGCCTTCGAGTCTGACAGGTTGATTTGTTCCCTTACCAGAACCGGTCGCAGCCGCCCCACTGATCAGCACTCTCAGATGGAGTCTTTCCATCAATGCACTGGCCAGGAGCCTGTTCTTATCGAGTTCCAATCCGTCCCGCGCATTCAGCAGCTTACGAGCAGGTCCGGTCAGCCGAACCACTCGCCCCTCGCCATCCACACTTATAATAGCCAAGCCAACAGACTCAAGAGAGCAACGCATGTCCGCGTTTTCCGTCCGTAGATGACCCAAAGTCCGGTGCAGCCCCATTGCCCTCTTAACGTGGGGCGCCAGCACTGCCAGCAAGCTAATTACATCTTCCTGAAACTCGCCCGTGGCTTCGGAACGCGACAATCCAAGCCCGCCCCAAAGTTCATTGTCTGTATTGCCGAAGGAAGCCTCACAGTAATAGATGTCCCCGTTCGGTAGCGAAAAGTCATTGAATACCTCAGAACCGCGGAAAACTTCCTGTTTCACGAGCGATTCAGTGTTCCCAACCCAGTCTCCATGCACAGCTACGCGCTGCTGCAAGCCTTGGAGTATTACGTCACGTTGAGAATAATAGGTTTCATAAGAAAGAATTGCTTGCTCATCGAATCCCGATTGCAGAGAAAGATTATTTCTCCCATCGGGATCAAGGAGAACAAAATACGCCTTGTTAGCGGAGACCTCCGCCTTGATCTCCTCAAGGAAATTTGCCCAATGGCCGGGAGACGCCGCGGCTTCATAGAGATGGTCGAGCAAGCGCAAGACGGTTTCAGTCGCAGGCGGCATGACTGGCCGATATTCTAATGCAACGCCGGCTTAATCCAGCGCCCGTCTAATTGCTCCGGCCTCAAGTCTAACTCCGCCGCAGAAAGCGTGACAGCAACACAGAGGAGCCCCGAAGGGCTCCTCTGTGGACCCGGACGGATTCAGCGGCCTTTGCCCCCGTTCTCCGGACCGCTATTATCCGCGGGAACAAAGAACCCGAATAATCCGTGGGCCTCACCGCTGATGCCGGCGGTGAAGAACAACCAACTGCTTGGCCCAGCGGCATGGTCATTGCCAAAGCGCAGCGCCCACAGCCGGTCGTTTTCAAGCGCATGGCCATTGGCGTCGCGCAGCAGGCCATCGAAGCGGCCGCTGTCCGCGTCATAGACTGCGATCTGTCCGCTGCCCGCATTGCCAATCAGCAGGTGATTGCTGTAGAAGCCGAAGTTCGCCGCCGCCAAAGCCACCCCCCAGGGCGCATTGAGCCACGGCCCGTGTTCCAATCTGCTTAACAGCTTGCCTTTCGCGGAGAATTTGTCCACGTAGCCCCTGCCCGGAAAGTCCGTGTCATCGTGTTGGCTGGCATTCTGCTGGGCGTAAGTGACGTACAGGCTTCCATTTACCTCCTGCACGTTGAACGGAGCGAAGCCGCGTGGAATCTCCCGATCGGTGAAGGCCTGCTCCCCGCGGTTTTCGGCGCTGTCGAGGTTTACCGGATGGAAGTTGCTGTCGTACACCTCGATCCGCCCCGCCCGGAAGTTCGTGACATAGAGAAAGCTGGGGCCGCCGGAGTTCATTTGCGCGATGGTCGCCCCCTTGTACACTGCTCCGTGCGCGGGATTCGGGTTGCCCGAGTTATCTATGACCAGGATTGCGTCTCCCGTTCCCGGCCACGCCGAGATGATGCCGTCTTCGCCCACGAAAGTGAAGACCGCGGGAGAATCGGTCCCATTATTGTTGAAGTGAAAGCCGGATCCCGCACTGAAAACGATTCCGGTCGGAGTACCCGTGCCTTTCCCGGAGAGGACCGGCGGAATGTTCACCACCAGCGGAATGATCGATCCGTCGTTGCCGTTGTAAAGCGTTGAGACTCCAGCATTGTTGTCTGATACCCACCACGGGCCGGTGGGACTGGCAATCAGTCCCCAGGGGTTCACCAGGTTCGCATCTGTAGTAGGCGCGAGGCCCGCAATATCCGAATCGAGGTTGACTTGCTGATAGGCTTGCGCAATTCCAAATGTGCTGAATGCGAGCAACGAGGTTAAAACGATCGTCGATTTGCGCGAGATCTTACTGAGAGGTTGAAACTTCATAGCGGTTCCTCCATTGAATTAAGCGAATCAGTGGTTCGGTGATGAGCAAGAATCACCGGCCCACGTCATTACTCTGGACAAACATACGCAGCAGCACGATTGCAGTTGTCACCGCGCGGTCGCCGCCCTGTCAAAGCTCTGTTTGCGCTCCTTTGTCCCGGCACGAGGGACCGCGTACGGACCGACAACCGCCGTGCGGTTTGCGAAAGCCTTCGCAAAATACCTGGAGCGCAAAGCGCAAATAAATATTGGAGGCGCGGGTCGGGATCGAACCGACGCATAAAGGTTTTGCAGACCTCTCCCTTACCACTTGGGTACCGCGCCCCACTCCTGACTTCCCACGGCCGCGCCCAGAGGCAACCACAGCGGCCCTAAGTCAGAAAAACTACGCAATGGAGCGGGAGACGGGACTTGAACCCGCGACATCAACCTTGGCAAGGTTGCACTCTACCACTGAGCTACTCCCGCCCGCTCCCTCATTATAAGCAGCCCCGATTCGCACGGTCAACATTGCCAACCTAACCACGCTCGCCTGCAACCTGGGCTACGGCTAAATACTTCGCGTCAAAGCTGAAAAACTAGTAGCTTCAGCGGCTACTCCGCTTGCATTTTCTTAAGAATACATTGACAATTCATTACCAACCCTCAGAGTTGTATGTTCCCAGGCCGGTAACGGTCGAGCGCCTCTGTTGGTACCAGTGCATAGATCACTCTCGTTTCGCAGAACAAACACCAGAATTTCACCAGAAGAGGACCACATGAAAAACATATATTCGGCATTTTGCGCGCTCTGCATCCTGCTGCTCGCTTCCAGCCTCGCCTTTGGGCAGGCTACCGCCAGCTCCGCCTTGCAAGGCACTGTCCTTGATAAAACCGGCGCTGTCGTCGTGGGCGCAGACGTAACCGTCAACGACCCCGCCACCGGGCTCGCCCGCACCATCAAGACCTCCTCCGATGGCAACTATCGCGTCGATGCTCTTCCCGTCGGTGTTTACAACATGAAAGTTACCATGCAGGGATTCAGCTCCGCCTCCGCGCAAAAAGTCCAGACCGCAGTCGGCGTCACCTCCACCCAGAACTTCACCCTCGCTCCCGGCTCAACCACGACAACCGTCGAAGTTACCGCTGCCGCTCCTCTCATCGACGAGACCAAAACCAGCGTCAGTCAAAACATCTCGCCTGCCGAAGTCCAGGAGCTTCCCCTCATCGGGCGCGACGTCGCCGACCTCGCCTATCTCGCTCCCGGCGTAAAAGCCGCAGACTCCTACGATCCTACCAAGAACCGTTACGCCATCCTCTCCGTCAACGGACAAGGCGGCCGCAACGTCAACGTCACCGTCAACGGCGTGGATAACAAGGACAACACCGTCGGCGGCCCGGTCATGCAGCTCCCGCTCGAAGGCGTACAGGAGTTCACCATCGCCACCCAGCGCTTCTCCGCCGCCAACGGACGCTCCGAAGGCGCGGCCATCAATCTCATCACCAAGTCCGGCACCAACAACTACCACGGCTCCGTATTCGGCGAGTTCCGCGAACAGGCATTCAATGCCGATCAACAACAGCCGAATCCTCCCGGCAAGCCGACCTCGGCCAATCCTCCCTACTCCCGCCAGTTCTTTGGTGGTGCCATCGGCGGCCCCGTCGTTAAAGACAAGCTCTTCACCTTCTTTGCCTTCGAGCGCCAGCGCGAACACACTTCACTCGCTGAAAATCCTCTTGCTTTCAGCGAACTTCAGTTGGTGACGGGTCTAGGCGCGCAGCCTGCCGCTGTTGTCCCCACCCCATTCTTCGAGAACCGCTACACCGGACGCGCCGACTACCGCTTCAATGATCGCGAGAGCGCCTACTTCAGCGTCAGCGTCCAAGCGAACAACAGCCTCAACGATCAGTCCAACGGCACCTACGATCTTACCGAAGGCAACTTCACCAAAAATCACATGCAGATCGCCAACCTAACCTTGGATTCTGCTCTCACCGACACCCTTGTCAACCAGGCGACCCTAGGCTTCCAGTACTGGAACAACGTCATCGACAGCGGGACGCGTGCTCCTCTGATCACCTTCCCTAGCGCACAGTTCGGCACCAATGGCAACGTGCCCCAACAGTCCTTCCAGCGCAAGTATCAGTTCAAGGATGACTTGACCAAGACCATCGGCAATCACACCTTCAAAGTGGGCGCCGACTACATCTACAACCCGACCCTCGGCGGATATTTCGAGTTTAGCCCCACCCTCGAGGTGGATTTCGCCGCCGATCCAAGCTGCATTCTGGGCGTGGGTATCAATGCCGGCAATCCCAAATGCGGAGCAGCCGTCTATCCTAGCCAATTTGCCTCCCCTGGCGCGGTGGTCGGTATGACCGTCGCCAACGGCGACCCCGCAACCAACGTCCCCGGCGGAACTAAGCAGCTAGGCTTCTATGCCCAGGACGACTGGAAGGCGACTCGCCGCCTCACCCTCAACCTTGGCCTTCGTTGGGACAAGGACTTCAACATGGTCGGCGGCGTGGCCGTTCACAATAGCCGCACCTACCAGGAGCTGGTTGCCCTCGCTCCCATCAGCCCCTTGGCCCAGCAGTTCTCCGCCAAACAGGCCAGCGACGACAACAAGGACTTCAGCCCGCGCGTCGGCTTTGCTTATGACGTTACCGGCACTGGTAAGCACATCCTCCGCGGCGGCTTCGGTCTCTACTACGGCGACGTCTTTCAGAACATTCCGATCTTCATGGAGCAGCAGCACAACCCCTTGATCTTCCAAACCGTGTTCTCGCTGTCGGGTACTGACCCGGTCCCGGGTGTCGGCGTCTCCCTGGCGAGTTATCACTATGGCGTCGATCCCCTTCCCACCATCGCCCCGCCTTCCTCGCAACTTACGCCCGGCAGCACCGGACGCCTCATCGATCCCAACTATCGCAACCCGGTCACCGAAGAATTTAATTTCGGCTATAGCTGGGCTCTCGGTTCTAAAACTGTGGTCGAAGCGGAATACGTTCACGTGCTCAGCTTGCATGAGAACAAGACCGTGAACATCGATCCCCGGCTGGTCACCAACATGGCCGATCTGCTAAATCCCGCCGATCCCAACCCGAAGCATACCCTCGCCAACGACTTTGCCCGTCCCCTGGATGCGGCTTTCACCGCCGCTGGCCAACCGGTTTTGGGCAGCGTTCGTGACGAGCAGTCGGTGGGCCGCTCTCGTTATGACGGCTTGAACTTCAGCTACCGTCAGCGCATGACCCATAACTTCTCCCTCAATGCCAACTACACCCTTGCCCGGGCTGTCTCTTATGGCGGGGGAGGAGGCTCCTTCCGCAACTACCCCCGTGATCCTCGCTTCCCCCTGGCAACGGCTGACTTTGGCCCTACTGTCAATGATGAGCGCCATCACGTCACCGTCAGCGGCATCCTTAACCTGCCCTTCGGATTAGAGTTCGCTCCCATCCTCCAGATAGGTTCGGGAAGACCATACAACATCGTCTCCTCTTACAATGAACTGAACTTCGGAAGCGGTAGCGCCGCTGGTGCGGTGGAGGTCCCCAACGGCGCCCCCACCAACTATTTCGCATTCGCTGGTACGGATAGCGCAACCAAGCTGTCGGCCGCGCAATGCTACTACTCCGGCAATTGCCGCGTCGTTCCCTTTAACGCACTGCGCGGCGACGCTTACTACAACGTGGACGCTCGCTTGGCCAAAAACTTTAAATTGGGCGAGAGCCGCAATTTGCAGTTGTACTTCCAGGCCTTCGATCTCTTCAACCACGCCAACTATGGCAACAACTTCGACGGCACCGTCCAAAATCAGTCCACCAGTTTTGGCAAGGCCGTCGGCTTCATCAATCCCACCAGCAGCATTCTCCCCCGCGCCTTCGTCGGGGAGTTCGGCGCCCGCTTCTCCTTCTAACCCAGTCGCTACCACCATCAACCCAGAGAGGGCTGGCTCATCGCCAGCCCTCTCTGGCTGCTTCACCCCGCCCCCACGAATGACTAGCAAGGCCTGAGCTCACGCCACCGCGACCCCCGCCTTCTGCGACTTCGCGACCTGTGACCTCCAGCTCAAACTGGAGACTGGCGACTGGCGGCTCGAACTACAAACTGAAAACTGAAAACTGAAAACTGAAAACTAACAACTAACAACTAACAACTAACTATCCGACTGATACCACCGAAATCCCCGCCGCTGCTCCTGGTCCGCCTGCTTCAAATGCGACAATATCCGATCGCTCTTCAACCCCGCAATCGCCGCGCACAGCGCATCCACAAATGCCATCGGCGCAACATACGACGCCGCGAACGACACCGTCTCCACCGGAGCAATGAAACACTCATCGGCAAAGCGCGCAATCGGAGACAAATAAGTATCCGTAATCCCCACGCAATATGCCCCGCTCTTGCGCGCGCTCTGCAGTCCCTCCACCGTCTGCCGCAGCCCCCGGCCAAAGCTCATCGCGATCACCAGGTCGCGCTTGCCCCGGCTCCCATCGCCATTGAAGATGCGCACCACATGCGCCACCCGCCCCGGCGTGGTCGCCGTAAACGCCGCAATTCCCGCCACCGACAGGTGATACTCCGTGATCGCGATCAGCGAGCTCGCCAGATCGCCCCCCAGCAGCAAGATCCGGTCGGCGGTATAAATGCGCTTGGCCAGCGCCAGCACCCGCGCCGGGCTCAAGCCGTTGCGCAGCGCCGTCAGGTTCTTCTGGTTCTGCTCAATCGAGGATTCCACCAGCTTCGCCGCCCCTCTCGCCCCCTTGCGCCCCGCCGTCATCTTATCCAGCGAGGTCGCCTGCACCCCCGAGAGATCGTGCAGATATTGCTGAAACGCCTTATACCCCGCAAAGCCCAGCGCCCGCACAATGCGTATCATGGTCGCCGGATTAGTCCCCAACCGCGCCGCCAGCTCGCGCACATTCAGCAACACATACTTGCCCGGGTCCGCGAGCGCGGGACGCACGATCTCCTGCCGCTTGGGCGTCAACCGCCGCAGGTTCTTCGCCAGACGATCATAAGAGAGCAGCAGTTTCTTCGCTTGCGGCGCAGGCTTCTTAGGCATAAAAAATTCGCATTGCGGGACTTCGGGGGCAGCCCCCGGCTTTACAGGCTGCGGAAAAAGTCGATCTCGGCTAGACCCCGGCATTTATCCCCGGGGGTTCGGGTAGACCCCGGCATTTATGCCGGGGATAAGTCGTTCATAATCAGTAGGGCCTTTAGGCCCTGGGGTCAGAATCCTGACTTTTTCCGCAAACTATTCAGCCCCGGAGGAGAAAAAACACCTCCGCGACCTACGATTTGGGCTTCAGCCCCCGAGTAGAGAAAAAACACCTCCGAGAGCTACGGTTTTGGCTTCAGCCCCGGAGGAGAAAAAAACACCTCCGCGACCTACGGTTTTGGCTTCAGCCCCGGAGGAGAAAAAACCTCCGAGACCTAATCGGAATCTATTCCATCGAGAAAATCAGCATTGCCCATCCCGTCTCCCCTGTCAACCGAAATCAGTTCGCACTCCCTTCAAATTACAACTTACAAATTCCTCTGTTTCATTCCTGCTCCCAAATGGAACTCTTGTTTCCCCTGCCGTTGCTTTCTGTTGCCCTCCCCGAAAATTTCGGTTGCGCAGCCGCTCTGCCGGTTGTAATATCTTTTCGGTTATCTAATAAAAATGAAGTAGCCGCGCATTTTCTCGAGGGCGCCCTCTTCAACTTTCACCAGGAGACTTAATCATGAAACATTCCGCCGTCCGCTTGCTCCTCCTCCTCACCGCTCTTTGCGCCCTCCTCTCTTTCTCCGCCGCGCAAAACATTACCGGCAGCATCGCCGGCGTTGTCCGCGACCAGACCGGCGCCATCGTACCCAACGCGCAAATCACCGTCACCAACTCCGATACCGGGGTCCTGCTGCGTACTCTCGCGACTAATGACAGCGGCGCATTCACCGCGCCCCTCCTCCCCGTCGGGCACTATGTCATCTCCGCCACCGCGCCCGGCTTTGCCGATACCAGGCTCACCGCCATCGATCTTCACGTCAGCGATCAGCTCAAATATGATTTCGTCCTCAAACCCGCCGGCACTACCACCGGCATCACCGTCGAAGCCGAGCCCATTCAGGTCGATACCCAGAACGCCACCGCTGCCGGCCTCATCAACGGCACCCAGATCCGCGAGCTCTCGCTTAACAACCGCAATTACGAGCAGCTCGTCTCCCTGCAGCCCGGCGTCAGCTACGGCGGCGGCGACCAGCTCTTCGTCGGCACCACCAACCCCACCGGCAACGGCAGCACCAACGTCGTCAGCTTCTCCATCAACGGCCAGCGCAACGCCTCCAATAACTGGACCGTGGACGGCGCCGACAACGTCGATCGCGGCTCCAATCTCACTCTGCTCACCTATCCCAGCGTGGATGCTATCGCCGAGTTCAAGACCCAGCGCGGCTTATACAATGCGGAGTTTGGCCGCAACGCCGGCGGCCAGGTCAACGTCGTCACCAAGAGTGGCACCAATCAGTTCCACGGCGACGCTTACGAGTTCTTCCGCAATGACGTCCTCAACGCCAACAACTACTTCAATAAACTCGCCACCCCGATCGTGCCCCGCAGCAAGCTGCGCTACAACGACTTCGGCTACACCATCGGCGGCCCCATCAAGTTCCATCGCGACTCCAACCCCAAAACCTTCTTCTTCTTCTCCCAGGAATTCCGCCGCATCATTACCTATTCGACCGCCAACGGCACCGTTCCCACCGCCGCCGAGCGCACTGGCGTCTTCGCCAGCCCCATCTGCACTGCCGTCACCGTCGCTGCTGGCGTTCCAACTTGCGCCGCTGTCGGCACCACGGTCGCCGCCATTGACCCCGTCGCACAGGCTTATCTAAAAGACATTATCAATAAGATTCCGCTGCCCAACTCTCCCACCGATCCCCACTCCCTCATCACTCCCTTCCGCAACCTGCTCAATACTCGTCAGGAGTTGGTCCGGGTGGACCACAACTTCGGCGAGAAGCTCGCCCTCTCCTTCCGCTTCATCAATGACACTATTCCCACCATCGAACCGGGTGGATTGTTCACTGGCGCAGCCGTCCCCGGCGTCGCCACCACCAGCACCAACTCTCCCGGACGCAGCTACCTCGGCCACTTCACCTACACCCTCACCCCAACTTTTCTGATTGATGGCGGCTACGCCTTTTCCAAAGGCGCAATCATTAGCGATCCCACTGGCACTCTCTCTACCGCCGTCTCCCCGGACATTAAGGTGGCCCTGCCTTTTACAAGCACCCTGACGCGTGTTCCCTCCCTCACCTTCCGTAGCGGCTCCAGCATAACCGGCTTCGGCCCCTACCGTGATTTCAACCGCAACCACAATCCCTTTCTCAATGTCACCAAAGTTACCGGTAATCACACCCTCAAGTTCGGCATTGATTACAACCACTATGAGAAGACGGAAAACGCCGGCGGAGGCAATCAGGGATCGTTCGCCTTTAATAACTTCGGTAATCCCGGTGGATCAATTAACAACTTTCCTCAGGCCTTTGCCAACTTCCTCACCGGTTATGTAAATGGCTTCTCGCAAGCCTCGCAAGACCTCACCCCGGATATCCAGACCAACCAATATGGGGTCTATGGCCAGGACCAATGGAAAATTCGTCACAACGTCACTCTCACCTACGGGGTGCGCTGGTCCTACTTCCAGCAGCCCTACGACGCCAATAATCTCCTCACCAACTTCTACCCCAAGGCCTACAATCCCGCGGCTGCGCCGGTCATTGACCCGCTCTCAGGAAACATCCTGACTCCGGGAGATCCGCTGAACGGCATCATCATCAACAACCAGAATTCGCCCTTTGGCAGCCGTGTGGCCCCCTCCAACAAGACCAACTTCGCCCCTCGCCTCGGCTTGGCTTGGGACATCTTCGGCGACGGCAAGACCTCCATCCGCACCGGGTATGGCATCGTCTATGACAGCTCCCTCTTCGGCATCTACGAACAGAATGAGTTCGCCAATCCTCCCTTCGTGAACAGCATCTCCATCAGCAAAACCAGCTTCGCCAATCCCGGCGGCGGCACCGTCAACGTCAATACCTCGCCCCTCTCTCTGCACAGCACTTCCACCTCGGATGCCACCCCCTATACCACCCAATACAGCCTTGACGTTCAACAACAACTGCCCAGCAACATCATCCTCGATGTTGGCTACTACGGCGCCAAGGGTACTCACCTGCTCGGCGCCGCCGATCTGAATCAGCCTCTGCCCGGCGCTTACCTCACTCAGCTCTCCCCCGCCGCCCTTGCCGCATTCGATAGCGGCAACGGCAATTCGAATGTTCTCAACACCATTCGTCCCTACGTCGGATACGGCCCCATCACCGCGATCGAGCCGTGGTTCGGCTCCAATTACAACTCCCTCCAGGCCTCTCTGCAAAAAACCTTTCGTGGCGGCTCCTTGGTGGGCATCGACTATACCTGGTCGCACGCTTTAACCAACGCCCTCGATGACCGCTCCAATCCACCGCAAAACACCTACTGCACTCGTTGCGAATACGGCGCATCGGCATTGGATCGCAGAAATATCCTCTCCGCCAACTTTGTCTATGACTTGCCGTGGTTGCACGACCAGAAAGGCTTCACCGGTCATGTGCTCGGCGGCTGGGAGCTCTCCGGAATACTTGCCGCGAACTCCGGTCTGCCCCTCCAAATCGTGGACTTCAATTCAAGTCTCGATCCCCTGGGGCAAGGTGTACAGCTCGCATCCAGTCCTGTGCAACTCCGTCCCGATCTGATAGGCGATCCGCTCGCCGGGTCAACCCACACCTTCAAACAATGGTTCAATCCCAACGCCTACGCCAGCGTCCCCGCCGGAGTCATTGCCGTCGGCAACTCTCGCCCCGGCAGCGTCTATGGCCCGGGCTTCGTCCGCCTTGACACCTCACTCTTCAAGAATTTCAAGTTCACTGAGAGCGTGAGTGCTCAGTTCCGCGCCGAAGGCTTCAACGTCCTCAATCACACCAACTTCAACGGCGTGGATAGAGGGCTGGGCGACACGACCTTCGGCCAGGTCACCAGCACCCGCGACCCCCGCATCCTGCAAATCGCCCTCAAACTTTACTTCTAACCAATCACCGCACCGTCTGCACACGTTCCGTCCGTGGAGGGTCGGCGTCCCCGCCGACCTCGCCGCGCAGCGGCACCGCCCACCAGTTCTCATTCCCAATTCGGGACAACAAAATGGCTGCATCCTTCGATGCAACCATTTGGTTGCCTGTTCTGATCCGCAAAACTCGCAAAAACCACGCAAGATGGATCATAAAACCACCATAATTCGTCGTTTTTTCGACCTTTTTTTACTGCCCGCTGGTGGCTCCAGCAGCCGGTTTTTTCCCCTTCATGGGAGCCATTCCGCCCACCTTTTGATTGGCGTCTTTGGCCATCTTCAGGTGCTCTTCCAATGTCGGTAAGGTACTGGAAGCAAAGTCTTTAATGGAATCGTTCTTGCCCATCTTCGCCTCCTGCTTGAACTCCCGGATGTCCTTCTCATGGTCCATCACCATGTCGTGCATGTAGGCCTTATCGAAAGCCGCCCCATCCAGCTTCGAAAGCTTGTCTTTGGTGGCCTCGTCTTTGGCTGTAAGTTGTTGAGGAAGCGTGACGTTATCCTTCTGCGCCACGTCTTTTAGCTGCTCATTCGCCTTGCCATGGTCATCCACCATCTTCTGCCCGAACGCCTTCACATCCGGACTCTGTGCCTTGTCCACCGCGAGTTGTCCCAACTGGACTTCGGCCATACCGCCCTGCGCCGCGCTCTTGGCGAACATCAGGTCGTGGCCGTGTACTCCGCTCATTGCAGAGGACTTGGCCTGGGTGGTGCCAGTCTGCGCCAGGCACATCATGCCCGTTCCCAGCGCTGCTACCGCTACTAACTTGCTTATTTTCATAACTTAGGTACCTCCAAAAACTAGGATGCTCACTTGTTACCGCGTGCTGTCACCCACAGGCTGCCGCTCGCGAAAACTCCCGCCATTCACCATCCATGCCATGCCATTCAACCTTTAAAACCATCATTTTAAGAGGCTTGCGCGTCTAACAAGTTAAGCAGTGTTGTAACCTAATAGATATAGGATTGAATGGCAGTAGCTACCCCCACCGTAGGATCGAGTTCCACTCCGCGCCGCCGCCGCCGGGCTGCATGGCGCCGGATGCGCGAGCTCACGATGATTACGCGCGCCCTGGCCTCGACCGATCATCCGGTGATGGCGCACATCGTCCCCATGCGGCGCTGCAATCTGGCTTGTGCATACTGCAACGAATACGATGATGTGTCAGCGGAAGTCCCATTGATTGAGATGTTTAGCCGGATCGACCATCTGGCGCGGCTGGGCACGAACATCATTACCATATCTGGCGGCGAGCCGCTGCTGCACACCGGGCTGGATCAAATCATTGCGCGAATCCGCCAGCACGGCATCATTGCTGGCATGATCACCAATGGATATCTGCTGATGCCGGAGCGCATCGAGCGGCTCAATGAGGCTGGCCTCGACCACATGCAGATCTCGATCGACAACGTGATGCCGGATGAAGTATCGAAAAAAAGCCTCAAAGTATTGGATAAAAAGCTGCAATTTCTCGCAAAATTTGCTGATTTTCACGTGAATATCAACTCGGTTGTGGGCGGCGGCACCCAGCACCCCGAAGACGCGCTCACCATTGGCAAGCGAGCTATAGCTTTAGGCTTTACCTCGACCATCGGCATCATCCACGATGGCGGCGGACAGCTCAAGCCGCTGGGGGAGCGGGAGCGCGCCAGTGGTCAATATAGCTGATCTGATGAACGCAACTCACCGTGCAATGTGGCGCGCACCCCTTCTCCGTATAGAACTCTCGCCGCACATCTTCGAGCGTGTAGTCGGCCAGCGGAATGCCGGGATGTCCGCGCTGCTGCGAACAGTAGTGCACCAGCCCAAATTCACATATGTATAGATAGCGGGATCCCGCCCGGCAGCGCCAGTTGTTGGTCTGCCCGTGCGCGATGGCGTCCTGGAACTTGTTGAACCGGGAGTAGTTCTTCTTCTCAAAGCCCTTCATCTCCTTGTAAATGGCGCGCTCCCGCTCCCCCAGCGGCTTGAGCTGTCCGCCGCCATCGTGGAT
>JBDTLH010000266.1:0-6372 GCA_039934875.1 Acidobacteriaceae bacterium
GCATCGAGCGCCGCAATCTCATCCATGATCTCTTGCGGGCTGCGCATCAGCACCTCATCCCCGCCGTTCGGGTTCTTCACCGGCAAATCATAGGTGCTCTTATCGACATCAGCGATATCCACCGACCATGATTTAGGCGAATCGGCAAACGTCTTCTGTAGTTCGACGAATTCATTCAGATCATCATCATTCAGCGGATTTGTTTTGCCCAGATTCCGACCCGGCTTGAGCTGATAGAACCATACCTTGCGAGTGGGTGCGCCCTTCTCAAAGAACAGCACTACTGTCTTGACCCCCGCGCTAAATGTCCCCTGTGGGCAGTCCAGCACGGTATATAAATTGCAGTCCGTGAGCAACTGCTTGCGCAGCGCAAGCGCATCTTTGTTGGAGAGGAAGGTGTTCTTGATGACCACGCCACCCCTCCCTCCCGCGCGCAACATTTTGATGAAGTGCTGCAGGAAGAGAAACGCGGTCTCTCCGGTCTTGATGGAAAAGTTCTGCTGCACTTCTTTGCGCTCTTTGCCCCCGAACGGAGGGTTCGCCAGCACTACATCGTAGCGGTCCTTCTCCTGTATGTCAGCGAGGTTCTCCGTAAGCGTATTGGTGTGGACGATGTTGGGCGCTTCGATACCGTGCAGGATCATGTTCATGATGCCAATCACGTAGGCCAGTGACTTCTTCTCTTTGCCGAAAAACGTATTCTCTTGCAGGGTCTTGGATTCGCTGATGGTCAGCCCCGGTTTGGCCTTGAGATATTCAAAAGCTTCGCATAAGAACCCGGCGGAACCGAGTGCGCCATCATAGATACGCTGCCCGATCCCCGGCGCAACCACCTTTACAATCGCGCGAATCAGTGGACGCGGGGTATAGTATTCGCCGCCGTTGCGTCCCGCGTTGCCCATGTTCTTGATCTTGGCTTCATAGAGATGCGAGAGTTCGTGCTTCTCCACCTGCGAGCGGAAGCGCAGCCCGTCGACGATCTCAACCACCTCGCGCAGATTGTATCCGCTCTGAAACTTGTTCTTGATCTCGCCGAAGATTTCGCCAATCTTGTATTCGATGGTGTTCGGCCCGGTGGCCCGCTGTTTGAAGCCGCGTAGATAAGGGAAGAGCTTGTCGTCAACGAACTCTCGCAGATCGTCTCCGACCATGGCGCGATTGTGGTCGAGCTTGCCATCCGCTGCTTTGGGTGCAGCCCAACTCTCCCAGCGATACGCCTTATCGAGAATGAAGCTGTAAGGCTTGCCCCGCAGCTTAGCGTCGGTCTGCTTGTCCTGTTCCAGCGCGTCCAGATATTTGAGGAACAAGAGCCAGGAGGTCTGCTCGGTATAGTCGAGCTCGGTGGTGCAGCCTGCTTCTTTACGCAGGATGTCGTCTATGTTCTTGAAGGCCTGTTCAAACATGGGATGGAATGAAGATAACAGAGCCTCGCCGAGGTGCCCGCCCTCAAGCTTTTCATCCGGGGTGCCTATCCTGAGCGCAGCGAAAGAGAAGCGCGTGCGGAGCCACCAGCGCAATTCGCCCAGCGCTTCCATCATCCAAAAGCTGATAGCTGGCAGCTGGCAGCTTCTCCCTCACCGCTGCTTCACGTCCGCTCTCCCCAGCCACGTTACCGCCCCATAGGCTCCCAGCCACGAACCCGCCGCCGCAAACACCACATAGACCGGGTTTCCCGTATAGCTGATCACCGCAAACGCGGACAGCAGATACCACACACTGCTCCAGCTTGCCGCCACGCTCCTCCTCCGCGCCGCGCCGCCGCCGTAAACATCACATAAACCGCATCGGTCGCAGCCGTCGAAGCCACCACCCCTATCGCAATCAACGGATTTGGCATCTGTACCATCACAGCTCCCCCACCCCCAACGTTGCGATGAATATACTTCAGCTCCTCCGGGGCCCTTCCACCGATGTTTATCATGCAATCAACTGGTTGCATGAGAGCTGACGCAAAATCGCGAAGCCGGTGAGCACGAAGAAACAGGTCAGGCAGGCTTTGCGCGCCATGATGCGGCGTTTGTCCTTGGTCTGCTCTCCGGTGATGGCGAGAAATGCGGGCAGCGCCGCGAAGGGATCGACGAGAAAAAAATCGAACTCAGCGCTACTAATGAGTATTTGAGGACCGCGCTGAGTTTGGGCATAGCAGGATCATTGTAGCCGTATGGCTAACGTTTAAGAATCGTATCCACCTGTTTGCCCGCAGCGGCGGTAATGTGCTGAGCCAGACCCGGGGCCAAGACGTGGCCGCTGACGCTGCGGATATTAGGAGGGAAGAGCGGATCGACGGCCGCGACCGTCGCCAGGTCCACATCGGGCGTGGTTTGCTTGAAGGCCGCGTTCATGCTGTCGATGAAATAGTTGGCGACAATCGCGTATCCGGTGTTGGTGGGATGGATGCCGTCGAGCGAGAATGCCCCGCCCAGGAAATTTGCGGTGATAGGAACTCCGCTTACCGTGTATTTGCCGGCGGTCACATCGGCAAATAGCTGGTGTACATCCACCAGCGTCGCCCCGGCAGCCTGCGCCCGCTGCGTGATCACCTGGTTGTATTGATTCACCGTCGATTGCACCTGCGCTACCTCGGCGGCGCTCAAGAATCCCGCATCATCAATCGGCCCCTTGGGAGTGGCGGTGGCCAGGCTGGCGAGAATTGCCGGGATCTCGCCGATGCCAGTGGTATTGACCAAGTCTCCCGGCCCAATGCCGAGCGCCTTGGCGACGACCGTCGCGGGTATTCCCGATTGTGCCGAGGCCTGTGCAATCACCGTTGCCGCGGGCGTTAGATATGGCACAGCGGTCACATCCGGGATGGTGGCGATCACCAGGTGGGCGCGGGTGTTCTGCTGTAGCCCCTGAATGAGCTGAGTGTATTGCGTGGTAAATGCGGCGACCGGGGTCATGCTGGAGGGCATGCCGGTTTCGTCGGCAACCAGAGCGTCATTGTTGCCGATCCAGACAATCACGGTGGTGGGGTCGAGGTTCTCCGCCCAGTCCAACTGGCTGCGGGAGAGGCCTATTCCGAGCCCCGGAATTCCCAGCACCAGGGTGGTGATCTGGTCCTCAGGAGTGGTCGGCACCGGGCTGGGTTTTGTGGAGATGGCATCGATCAAGTGGTGTCCTGGAACCGCAAGGTCCGTGGCCTGTTGGGTAGGGTTGTCGCGGCCCGTTGTGGTTCCTGGGGTGGGTGTAATCACCAAAGGGTTGATGCTGATCAGTTGCAGCACGCCGGGCGCTCCGGGCGGCGCAATCAACGGCAGCACGATAGGAAATTTCTCCTGCGTGGCGAGCAGGTTGGCATAGCCGTTCACCTGCGCGGTATCGAGCAAAGACCCGCTCTGGAACCCGGCCGTCAGCGAATCGCCAATGAAGTATGTCCGGCTGAAGTTACCCGCGTTGGCTGCCTGTGCGGCGGAGGTATTGGGGTTGGTGAACTGTGATCTGCCGCCGCAACTGGCGAGCAAAAGGGCAGCGGCGCTGAAGACGCTGAAGCGGCAAACACCTTGAAAACTTAGCTTTTGAAGCAGTCGGATCACGAAACGCCCTCCACCAGGCGACACAAGATTGGCGCGGAATTGAACTGAATGGCGATTCATTCCGCTGTCAGAACAGCATACGCGCATGAAGCGGCAAGTGGAAAGGAATTTCAAGGGCCGCGTGGCGTTGCAAGCTTCAGAGGAAGCGGGCGTTCTTCAGTATCTCTCGGCTATCGGCGAACCGGGGAATTGTCTGCGTCGCTCTCTATCACGCCCCAGAAGAGCAAAACGGTGATTCATGAACCGGCATCTATCGCCCATCCCTGTCGCGGTCCTTAAACCACTTCTCCTGTACCCTGATCTCCGCCGTGGTCTCTGGCTCCTGTGGTTTCCCCACCGCGGGGTTCTTGTAATAAAATTCGTGGCTCTCGCGCATCGGCGCGGTCAGCACTGTGCCCTCCGTGGCGCCTGCGACATACCGCAGTTCATGGCCTCCCTCGGAGGTGATCGTATCGGCGGTAATGGTTGCGCCTGAGAAAGCAAGCCGCCTTTGAGTGTATGCCAGAAGCATGGCTGCGAGGCTGTTCCGGCGATCAGCAGGCATGTAGAAGGTAAACTGAAAATCCTTGTAGTGCGTAGCGAATCCACGGCCCTCATTCGCCCCACTCGGATAAGCTTCACTGCTGCCCTCTCGAACATCGGCGAACGATCCAACAATGCCCTTCGGTGCATAGGTCTGAAAAAACCGGCTCTCGTTCTTCAGGCCGGGGTGGACCGTCTGCGCTTGCACCACCCACGCGTAAATTCCGCCGCCCGCCAATGCACAAAGCACGAGCGCGGAAACCAAGGTCTTTCGCGACAGACGGCCCATGTTGATCCATGCTTTAGAAAAGAATTACCTGAATGCTGGATGGCAGAGAGTCACCCGCTCTCAGAGTTCGGTAGTGGATTCACATTTTATATTGTTCGTCACTGACGTGCTCCATCCAGTCCACAGCCTTGCCGTCTAAGCGCTCCTGAATTGCGATGTGAGTCATGGCAGTCTTGGCTGTAGCGCCGTGCCAATGTTTCTCTCCCGGCGCGAACCACACCACATCTCCGGGGTGAATCTCCTCTTTCGCACCGCCATCGCGCTGCGCCCATCCGCAGCCTGCGGTCACAATCAAGGTCTGTCCCAGAGGATGCGTATGCCAGGCGGTGCGCGCTCCCGGCTCAAACGTGACGCTTGCGCCAGAGACGCGTGCTGGATCCGCGGCCTGAAATAGCGGATCCACTCGGGCCGTTCCGGTAAACCAATCCGCAGGGCCTTTTGTCGAAGGCTGTGTTCCTACTCGTTTGAGATCCATCCTCTTTCCTCCTGAAAAATTTTGTGTCCCCCTGCGCCTAACCCGATCGCCGTCCTACAACCCCGCCGCCACGCGATCAAACTTCTGCAGAAACTCCAACTTCTTCTCATGCGGCAGAAACGACGCCTCGAACGAGTTGCGCGCCATCTCCAGCATCTGTTCGTTCGAGAACTCGAAGCGCTTCTGCACCCGGCGGTATTCCTCCAGCAGAGTGGTCTGAAACATCGCCGGATCATCCGAGTTGATGGTTACCATGAGCCCCTCTTCAAAATATCGCCGCACCGGATGCGCGTGCTCCGCCATGCAACATCCGGTGCGCAGGTTGCTGCTGAAACAAACCTCAATCGGCACCTGCCGTTCGGAGAGGATGCGCATCAGGTCCTCGTCATGCACCGCAGTGAGCGCATGCCCGATGCGCTCCGCTCCGATATTGAGCGCCGCCCACACCGATTCCGGGCCCATGGATTCGCCCGCGTGCGCGGTCAGGTGCAGTCCCTTTGCCTTGGCTTCGGCGAACAGGTCGCGATAGAGCTCGGCCCCGGCGCGCCTCTCATCTCCACCGATGCCAATGCCCACCACGTTGCACTCACGATAAGCCGCCGCCAGATCAAAGACCTGCTTCGCGGCCTCTACGCCAAAGTGCCGCACCGCGTCGAATATCCACAGAAGGGAGACCCCGAAATCCCGCTCTCCTTGTTCACGTCCGCGCTCCATCCCCTCAAATAGCGGCTCGAATGCTTGTCCCCGCCACTGCACCACACCGACGGAGACATAGACTTCGGCATGCAGCACACCCTCGGACCTAAGCCGCTTCATCAGCCGATAGGTAATCAGCTCGAAATCTTCCGCCGTGGTCAGCCGCTCGGTTACCGCCTTGAATGCCATCAGAAATCCCATGAAATCCTGATAGCGATAGAGCTCTTCTACCTGCGGGACGGTCAAAGGCAGCGCATCGTGCCGCTGGCTTAATTCCACCAGCGTCGCCGGCTCAACCGTTCCCTCGAGATGAAGGTGCAGCTCGGCCTTGGGGAGTTGCCGCAAAAATTCCGCCATCGTACTTCTATTTCACCACGACCGAGCACTGCCGCATCGTCAGTTGCAGAGTAGGGCTACATTGCCCGGAATTTCGTGGGCGGTCCTGATTGCGGGTGCGGCGGTTACCGTTATGTCGTGCTGTCTGTTTGGCTCGCACAACGTGGCGCTTCACCTGACACAAATCGCAGCCTTAGCGCTCATGCTTTCACTGGTCCTGGTGGCGGCTGCGGACATCAATCGTCCCTTTCAGAGGTCAGTTCATGTGAGTCCGGAAGGGTTTGCGCTTGCCCGGCAGACCTTCAGCGATCATCGGGCGGTTGCGAGGCAGCGCTGAGTGGCGGGGAAAATTGGCATCAGGAGTACTGCGATTGGAAATCAGAGCGGCAGCTTCAAGAGCCATGAATCCATTGGAATCTAATTAATCTGGTCGACCCAGTTTTCAATATTGAGGTCCCGCACCCGTCCGAGTTCCCGAGTGTTGTTGGTCACCAGCGTGAGTCCGAGGCAGCGCGCATGAG
>JBDTLH010000267.1:0-3838 GCA_039934875.1 Acidobacteriaceae bacterium
CCCCTCCATTAGCTATTACTACGGCGGAGAGATTGGAGTGCAATTGCGCGACCATGCCGCCTTTACCGACGTCGAATTCACGAACGCGGAGTTCGCCCGGGTCTTCAGCCTGCAACCGAGCTATGGACGATTTTTTGAAAATGCTGAGGCGGAGCATTCCGCTGTGGTCTCTTCGGGGTTTGCAGCACAGAATTTCGGAGCGCCGCACGCCGCGCTGGGCGAAACCATTCGCGTCCAAGGCAAAATCTACAACATCGTAGGTGTACTTCCGCCCGATTTCTCGTTTCCAGCGAAGACGCAAGTCTGGGTCGGAGACGCCGCGGATCCTGGGGGCAACGCCGGTGAGGATAGGAGCAACCGCGGTGCCTTCAACTATCGCGCGGTCGCGAAACTAAGGCCGGGGATTACGCTCGCAACGGCACAGGCGCAGCTTGCGACCATAGGAGCGCGCCTTAGCGCCGCCTATCCCGCAGATAATAAAGACAAGTCCTTCGTCGCAGTGCCTCTCCATGAGCAACTAGTGGGAGACGTCCGCCCGGTGCTGTTGCTGCTCGCCGCAGCGGTGGGACTGGTGCTGCTGATCGCCTGCGTCAACGTCGCCAACCTGCAACTTGCGCGTGCCACCACGCGCTTCCGCGAGATGGCTTTGCGCTCCGCGCTGGGAGCATCGCAATGGCAGGTCGCCCGGCAGGTGCTGGCGCAGAGTCTATTGCTTGCCATCGGCGGAAGCATCGCAGGAATTCTGATCGCGGTGCCGCTGGTGCATGGGCTGGTGGGACTCGCTCCCGCCGGACTGCCGCGCATTCAAGAGATCCACCTGAATGGATGGGTGCTCGCCTTTACCGCGCTGCTCTGCCTTTTGGCAACGGTGCTTGCCGGCATGATCCCGGCCTGGCATGTGCTGCGCCTTAATCTTGCTAACTCGCTCAAGCAGGATGCGTCGCGCGGCCTCTCCGGCCAAGGCGTGGCGCGCCTGCGCTCGGCTCTGGTGATTAGCGAGGTGGCGCTCACGTTCATGCTCGCCATCTCGGCGGGACTGCTGGCGCGTACGCTCTTCCATCTGACCGAAACGAATATCGGATTCAGCAGCGACCGTCTGCTGGTGATGGATGCGCACGCTCCGGCCAACGATTTGCAAGCCGAGATCCAGAAAACCAATGAGTTCGAAAGTCTCTTCTCGCAACTGGGGGCGCTGCCCGGAGTGGAGAAGGTAGCCGGTGTCGCCGGCCTGCCCACCGGACAGTCTGGATCCAACGGCGGATACATCCTGGAGGGCAGCGGCAAAAATTTCTCCGCTGCCAGTAACCTGCCGCGCGCGGATTTTTCACTAGCCAGCCCTGATTATTTCTCGACCATGGGCATTCCGCTGCTCAAAGGACGCGCGTTTGCCCCATCCGACAAATTCGATACTCCCTACGTCGTCATCATCAGCGAGTCAGTGGCAAAGCAAAGCTTCCCCGGACAAGATCCCATCGGCAAGCAGATCATGCCGGGACTCGATTTGCCCATCAAGTGGATGACCATCGTCGGCGTGGTCGGCGATGTGCGTCAGGATTCACCCGCGTCGCAGCCCGGCCCCACACTCTACATGCCGATCCAGCAGCATCCCAGGTTTGTCGAAGGGAACGGATTGCAGGTGGTGATGCGCACCGCGGTCGCGCCGCTCTCTCTTATGGATTCCGCGCAAAAGATCGTGCATGCGACTGATCCTGAGATCGCGACCAAATTTACGACGATGGATTTTATGTTGCAGGATTCCATCGCTACCCCGCGCTTCCGCACCATCCTGATCGGCGCGTTCGCGGTGTTGGGGCTGCTGCTGGCAATGCTAGGCGTCTATAGCGTGATGGGATACATGGTGGCGCAACGCACCTTCGAGGTCGGCGTGCGGCTCACCTTCGGCGCAGTTCCGGGCGACATCCGCAACATGATTGTGCGCCAGGCGCTCACACTGGCCGTCATCGGTATCGGGGTGGGATTGCTGCTCAGCCTGGTTGCGGTACGCGCGGTCTCCTCCATGCTCTTCGGAGTGCGCGCCCATGACCCCATAACATTTGCTGCCGCCAGCGCGCTGCTGCTGCTAAGCGCATTCGCCGCTGCCTATGTTCCAGCGCGGCGCGCATCGTCGGTCGATCCCATGAAGGCGCTGCGCTATGAGTAGCGTACGGCAACAGGAAGATCACTATGAATGAACTCACGCAAGACGTTCGTTACGCATTACGGCAGATACAGAAGAGCCTTGGATTTGCCTTCACGGCGGTGTTGACGTTGGCGCTGGCGATTGGAATTACGACCGTGGTATTCAGCGTGCTTTACGCGACTTTGGTCCGCCCGCTGCCCTATAACCAGCCGGACCGCATCGTTTATTTGCAGCCCATCTCGCCGCAGGGGTACACGCAACCGGCGTCCTATCCCGAATATCTGGACTGGCGGCGGGAGAACAAGACTTTTTCCGCGCTCGCGGGATACTCGACCGGCAGCAGCAATTTTGAAGGTCCCGCTGGTCCGCAGCCGATTCACACGGTGGGAGCGACGGACAACTTCTTCGATGTGTTTAAAGTCGCGCCCATTCTCGGCCGCACTTTCGCCATCGGAGAAGGCGAGCCAGGGAAGAACAACGTCGCCGTGCTCAGTTATGAAGTATGGCAGCAGACCTTCGCGAAATCGGACACGGTAATTGGGCAAACTATAAAGCTCGATGGACAGACCTATACCGTCATCGGAGTCATGCCCGCGGGCTTCCGCTATCCGGTGAACCAACGCGCCGCCATTTATACGCCGTTGCAGATACCGAAGGAGCAGAGGGAGCAGCGGGGCAATCATTGGCTGCCCACCATCGCCCGGCTAAAGGACGGCGTGTCCGCGCAAGCAGCGCAGGCGGACATGGACCGCGTGCTCGCCGATCAGGGCCGTGCCTTCCCTGATAGTCAGGGGCGCAGAATGCAGATTCAAGACCTTGCGACGCAGGTCTTAGGCGATGCCGGCGCGCCGCTCAAGGTGTTGATCTTCGCCGTGCTGTCGCTGCTGGCAATCGGATGCGTCAACATCGCCGGATTGCTGCTGGCGCGCGGCGTCAAACGCGAACGCGAATTTGCCTTGCGTGCCGCAGTGGGCGCGGGACGGGGACGGGTCGTCCGCCAGATACTCACCGAAACCGTTGTGCTGGCGTTGCTCGGCGCTGCCGCCGGAATCGCACTCGCCTATGGAATGTTGCAGGTCATTCGCACCCTGCTGATCTCCGCGCTCTCGCGCGGCGCTGATGTTCACCTGAGCACTCCCGTTCTGCTGGCGGCGATTGCCGTCGCCGTGATTACCAGCTTGCTCGCGGGACTCACTCCCGCGCTGCGTCTCTCTCGCATCGCCCCCATGCTGGCGCTGAAATCGGGCGGCAGCGCGGGTTCCGGCAGAGGGCAGCACCGCCTGCGCGCCGCGTTCATTATTACCCAGGTCGGACTCGCGATGGTCCTGCTCGTCACCTCTGGTCTGCTGATGCGCGTTCTCGCGGGTCTGCGAAGCACCGACCTCGGATTCAGTCCCGACCACCTCATCACCGAAGAGATTGATCTCTCGCCCGCGGCATACCGCGGACGCGACTTTGTCACCGGCTTCTACCAGCCGATGCTGGAAAAAGTGCGCGCCATCCCCGGAGTAGCCGATGTGGGCCTCATACAGATGTTGCCCATTCAAAGTCATGGCTGGAACAGCGATATCACAATCGTCGGGCAGCCTCCGCCACCCAAAAACGCGGAGATGCTGGCGGAAGATCGCTATGTAACCCCGGGTTATTTCAAGGCCCTCGGGATTGATCTTGTGCGTGGGCGTATGCTCGATCCCAAGC
>JBDTLH010000268.1:0-5646 GCA_039934875.1 Acidobacteriaceae bacterium
CAGCAACTGTGCTTTGCGTCCGTCTTTCGCGCGCGCGGATACGCACAAAGCCAGCATGTCCACGGCCACAGTCCAGAGCGCGATGATCGCGTAAGACGCCAGCACCGCGGCCAACCTGAAGTGCGCCAGCGCGCCCGTAATCAGCAGCAGAGGCAGCGCCGCCGCATATTGCAACCATGCGCCAAGCGAGGGGCCGAATAGCTTCCCCAGCAGCAGCGTGGCGGCTGAGAGCCGGGTGGCGCGCCAGAAATCGAAGGTCCTCTGGGTGCGCTCGCCCACCAGCGCATGGGCGCTGGAGATCAGCGTCCACAGCACCAGCACGATGCTGGCGGCGATAAAGATCGCCGCGTGTAGAAATTGCCAATAGGCGAGTTGGTTGATATGGCCAGAAGGTTCTCTGGAGCCGGAGAATCCCGCTAAAGCCAGTATCACTGCCCCGATAACCACCCCAGCAATCAGCGCCAGTACCCGTGCCGGGCGCAGCTCGGAGCGCACGTAGCGCAGCAATTCAGCATTTTCTAACGACGCCATCACATCACCTGTCCTTGAGAAAGTTTTACGTAAAGCTCTTCGACCGTCTGCATGGTTTCATGGAAGCCGGTAAGCCGGATTCCAGCGGCAACCATGTCCGCCAACAGCGTGCTCAGCTCATCGTCATCCGCACTGAAGGGGAAGGCGCCCTCGCGGTCTCCTATCGCCTCTACGGAGATTTCGCGGTCAGCCAGGAAACGTTTTACATGCGACGCCGGACCCAGCCATGCAATTTCAATAGTGCGGGTGCCCGCTCCTTCCACCTCGTCGCGCAACGTGTTGACCCTGCCGCTGCGCAGCATCACTCCGCGCTCCATCACACCGATGGAGGTGCTGAATGCTTCAAGGTCGGGCAGGATGTGGGAGGAGACGACGACCGTCGCGCCGCCATCACGCAATTTCTTCAAAAGAATTCGCAGGTCAATCCGCGCCTGGGGATCAAGCCCCGATGCCGGTTCATCGAGCAACAGCACCTTGGGGCGGTGGAGGATGGCGCGTCCGATGCCCAGCCGCTGTTTCATGCCCCGCGACAACCCTCTGATCATGGCATCGCGCTTGGTTTCAAGTCCGATATCGGAGATGACTTCCGCGACCCGCGCCTTGATCTCCGCGGGAGTGAGTTGGTAGGCGCGCGCGAAGTAATCGAGGTACTCCCAAACCTTGAGATCGTCATAGACCGAGAAGAAGTCGGAAAGATAACCGATCTCGGATTGCGCCGCCGCGGTATTGCCGCGCACATCGATGCCGTTGATCAACACTCGTCCGGCGGTAGGTTCAAGCAGACCGCAACAGATGCGCAGCAGAGTAGTTTTGCCCGCGCCATTGGGGCCAATCAGGCCGAAAATTTCGCCGTCAGGAATCTCCATTGAGAGGTTACGCACGGCGGTGACGTCGTCATATTCTTTTGAGAGGTTTTCGAGGATGATCATAGGGCTTCCGATTGCTACTTAGAGCAATACGCAGCGGCAGCCAGAAAGTTCAATTTGTCTGTAACGTTCTTGTAGTGTTGCTGAACTTTTTGCGTCTGGCCGATCAAACACGAGGTCCTTTCCCCTTCATGCCTCAGGTGGGCGTGACAATTCTGCTCTTCAATCTGAGTCTCTTCATTTCCGACTAAAGTTGTTCCACCGACTCTGGAGGCTGCAGATGATCTCCCGCGCAAATTCTGATGCGCGCAGGGCGGCTCTGGGGGCGAGATAGACTTCTAACAACGAAATGACGATGATGAGACCATGACCATGACAAAGACGAGAAGAATAGGGCATATCCTCGGTTGGACTACGCTGGCCGCCGGCGTCACCACTGCGGCAACGGTCCTGGCCGTGCGCGAGATGCTGAAGCCGGGGCGCGACTTTGACGGCAAAGTAGTGGCCATCACCGGAGGCTCGCGCGGGCTGGGGCTGGCGTTAGCGCGCGAGTTCGGAAGGCGAGGAGCGAGGCTGGCGCTGTGCGCCCGCAATGGCGCCGAACTGGAGACGGCGAAGCAGCGGCTGCGGAAGGTCGCTCCCGATTGTTTTACCCAGGTGTGCGATGTCTCTGATCGCGCCCAGGTAGAAAAGTTTTTAGGCGCGGTGCGGCAGCATTTTGGGCCTATCGATGTGCTCGTCAATAATGCGGGGGTCATACAAGTCGGCCCGCTGGAAAATCAGAAGCTCGAAGATTTCGAGCAAACCATGGCGGTGAATTTCTGGGGCGCAGTGTACTCGACCTTCGCGGTATTGCCGGAGATGCGGCGGCGGGGTAGCGGCCATATCGTCAACATAAGCTCGATAGGAGGCAAGGTCGCGATTCCCCACCTGCTGCCCTATTCCGCGTCAAAGTTCGCGCTGACCGGATTCTCGCAGGGGCTGGCGACTGAGTTGCACGGCAGCGGAGTGAAGGTGACTACGGTATGGCCGGGTCTGATGCGCACCGGCTCTCAGTTTCAGGCGGAGTTCAAGGGTCAGCACGAAAAGGAATTTGCCTGGTTTCTGTTGGGTTCCTCCACTCCGCTGACCAGCATGAAGGCGGAGCGGGCCGCGAGCCAGATCGTGAATGCCACCAAACGCGGTCAGCGGGAGCTGATTATCGGCTGGCAGGCGGAGATGCTTTCCCGCATCCATGGCGCGCTGCCCGAGTTGACCGGAGCGGCGCTGGCGCAGGTGAATCGCTTGCTGCCCAACGCAAGCGGAACGGATACGGGGATGAAGAAAGGGCGAGATAGCGAGTCTCTGGCGACCAGGAATCCGATCACCGCATCGAACCGGTTTGCCGCCAAACGCTTGAACGAGCGGCATGGATAAGACCGGGTAGGCAGATGACAGCGTTGCAGTCGCGGCGAGGGCGACAGGCACGGTGGCAAAAGTGGCAGTGGCGGCCAGCGGCCAGTCGCCAGCAGCCAGTAGCTAGGTGCGAGCAGCTTTATCCAGCTCGACGGCCCGCCACATCATCCAGCTTGCCACGGAGCGGTAGGGCGCCCACTGCTGGGCGCGCCGATGCATTTGATCGGGGGTGGGCATTTCGGCGAGCCCGTAGGTGAGCTGGAAGCCTTTGCGTATCCCGAAATCGGAGACGGGCAGCACGTCGAGCCGTCCCAGACGAAACATAAGCATCATCTCGACCGTCCAGCGCCCGATGCCGCGAATGGTGATGAGGCGTTCAATCAACTCCTCATCGCGCAGCAGTCGGGCGCGGGCAAGCGATGGAACTGTTCCGTCGAGCGCTTTGGCGGCAAGGTCTTTGACGGCGGCGGTCTTGGCGCCGGAGAGTCCGGCGGAGCGCAGCACCTTATCGGGCGTTGACAAGATTTGCTCGGGCGTGGGATAGGGCAGCAGCGCTGACTTTCTTGGAATACGAATGCTCTTGCCGCTCCCGGTCAGTGCGGAGGCATTGCTGATGGTGGCGGCCGCTGTGCTTGCATAGAGTTGCTGCACGCGCAGAAAAATCGCGGCGGCGGCCTTTCCCGCGAGTTGTTGGTACACAATCGAACGCAGCAGCGATTCATAAATGGTAAAGCCGCGCATCATGCGGATATCGCAATGTCCAACTTGCGCGATGAGGCGGGCGAGTTTTTTATCGCGCTCGCCGAGGTGGGCGAGGATCGAGGCGCGATCGGCGCGGTAAAGGGTGGGAATGGGTTCGCGGCTGGGCATGAACGGATTATTTCATCGAGGGAGTCTTGAAGTGCAATGAAACTCAACTGAAAAGCGCGTCGGAAAACCGGGTGCCACGATGAAGTGCCAAACGGAAAGGACCTGGCTAGCGGATAAAAAATTGTTTGAAAAATCGTTCGAGCAGTTTTCAACACGAAACGCGCTGCTATAATCCTCTGTTTACCAGCGGAGATGCTCTTGCGTTATGCAAGCTCTTCCGCAGTGAGCGGTTGCTCTCTGTAAGACGACGCGAGCAATCGAGGGTTACCAGGAAATTACCGGACAATTCATGGCTCAGATCTTCCATCGCAGCGCAAATTCCGTCTCCCGCATCAGCTTGTTGCTCGCTGGATTCCTACTGATCACACTGGGGCTGACGGCCAATGAGTGGCAGCGCTCTCCTTATTGGACGAACCAGGGAATACGGCCGGAGCAGCCAGTGCCTTTCAGCCATCAACACCACGTCTCCGGCCTCGGTATCCAGTGCCAGTATTGCCACACGTCGGTGGAAAAATCGAGTTTCGCCGGATATCCGCCCACCAAGACCTGCATGAACTGCCACTCGGAAATTTGGACGGACGCGGACTATCTGGAGCCAATCCGCACCAGTTATCGCGAGAACAAGCCGATCGTGTGGACGCGGGTGCATGATCTTCCGGATTATGTTTATTTCAGCCACGAAATCCATGTGAACAAAGGCATTGGCTGCCAATCATGCCACGGGCCGGTGGACCAGATGCCGTACATGTACCAGAACGCATCGCTGCAGATGGAGTGGTGCTTGAACTGCCATCGCAACACGGCGGCGAACCTGCGGCCGCGCTCTGAAATTTACAATTTCGATTGGAATTCACCCTCCGGGCGGCAGCCGGTGGCATGTGGAGTGGACCCCGCGAACCCGCAGAATGAAGTGGTCTGCCGCGCGGCAGCAGACGAATCGAAGGCCAAAGAGATGGTGGCGGCGCTGGGGGCGCGGAAGGTGCAGGCCTTCAGCGATCAGCAGAGCTTCGGCCAATATTTGCAGGCGCAATACCACCTGCGCGACAGGTACGACCTGATGAGTTGTGACACTTGTCACCGCTGAGGGATCAGGGACTAGGGATTAAGAAATAAAGAAGCACCCAAAAAAGTCATAAGAAGCGAGTTTATAAGCACCCAAATGGCGCCAGACAAATACACATCGAGCGATAGCGATAAAGACCACGAACTTGGAGGCAGCAGAGCGGCTGGAGTGGATACTCCGCCAGCAGTGAGCACTCCGCAAATCGCGATTGAGTCTGAGCCCGTCGAGCTAAAGCTCGCGGAGGTGCAGCAGGAACTGGCTAAATCAAGCGGCAAAGACTATTGGCGGAGCCTCGAAGAGATCACCGGGCGGGATGGCTTTGACGAGCTGATGGAGCGCGAATTTCCCCAGCATGCGTCGGAGTGGCTCGATCCGGTCTCGCGCCGCAGCTTCATGAAATTGATGGGTGCATCGCTCGCTTTGGCGGGGCTCTCGGCTTGCACCAAGCAGCCGTGGGAGGGGGTCGTCCCCTATGTCAAGCAGCCGGAAGATCTGATACCTGGCAAGCCAATGTATTTCGCAACGGTCATGCCCATGCCGACCGGCGCCTTCCCGCTGCTGGTTAAATCCAATGAATTCCGTCCCACCAAGGTTGAGGGCAATCCCGATCATCCGGCGTCGATGGGCGCGACTGACGTATGGGCGCAGGCGTCGATCCTCGGGCTATACGATCCCGACCGCTCCCAGACCGTCACCTTCGAGGGCAGCACCCGAGGATGGCCGACGTTCCTGGGTGCGATCCGGCAGAATGTCATGGCGCAGCGCAATGCGGGTGGCGCAGGCTTGCGCATCTTGACCGGCACCTCGATTTCACCTACCTTTTCCGCCCTGATGAAACAGACCATGGCGCTCTATCCTCAGGCCAAGTGGGTGCAGTATGAGCCGGTGAATCGCGATAACGTGCGTGCGGGATTGAAGTCT
>JBDTLH010000269.1:0-6851 GCA_039934875.1 Acidobacteriaceae bacterium
GCAACCTCGCCGACCCTCCAAACGCACCTTGTTCAGAGTTTCCAGAGGGTAAAGCGCGCCATGATGTTGTCGATCATTTACCCCCGGCTGAACAGGCTGCGGAAAAAGTCGATCCTGTGTTACTCGATGAGAGGACCCGGGGCTGAAGGCGGAGTGCAGATTGGGGTTTCAGTTCTACTTCGGCGCAGGCGCGGCAACAGGGGCGGTGAACATTGCCGGATCAAGAGGGGGATTGATCTTATAATCCTCAATGGTCACGGTAGCCGCCGGTTTTTGATTTTCTGAGAACACGATGCTGCTTGGGATCTTGATGCCATCGACGGTGGTGAATGACTGGTAGGTTTCCAGGCGGGTCACGGGACCGGTCTGGCCGCGGCCCTGATATTCCTCTCCCAGGGGCTCGCCCGACTGGGGATCAACCAGCCAGGAGAAATGCTCTCCGCCGCCGCTGATTTCGAGCGCTTGCGCCCGCCGGCCGTTAATCTGGCGCGGGGCGTCGGAGGAGAGCGAAAAGATGTATGCCGGATCATTGGCATGGCGCGCCACAAGATAGGGCGTGCGCCGCAATCCGTTCAGATACTCGTCGGAGACGGATTTGGGAAGCGGCCGGTAGTTCGCCCCCATTTGCATCGCCGAAGCCGCTGGCGAGATGATGGTCGTTATCTCGCCCTGCGGGGTCGTCATGACCTGGTGCACCCGGTCGGGCAGAATCGCCGCGCTCTGCGCCGTCATTTCTATCGCGGGCTGCGCGACCTTGATCACCTGCTTGTAGCTGATTGACCTTACCGCCGCCAGCTTGTCTGTGCCGCCATAGAACGCCAGCGCCTTGGCGAGCAACGCTTTGGCCTCGGGGGTGCTCTGCCTGGGCTGCTCCGCCTGGGCCGCGGCCGAGGCAGCCGGCTCCGGAATCGCGATATCGAGCGGCGTGACCGCGCCGAAGGTGTCAAGGTTCTTGTCAAAGTCCTTGGAGTTGCCCACCACCAGCACGGCCAATTCCGCGCGGTGAACGTATTTTCGCGCTACCCGGTTGACGTCCGCCGGAGTCATTTTTTCGATGGCATCGTGGTAGCGCTC
Source organism: Acidobacteriaceae bacterium (assembly GCA_039934875.1). GTDB lineage: Bacteria > Acidobacteriota > Terriglobia > Terriglobales > Acidobacteriaceae > JBDTLH01. Next base: position 1,075 of record JBDTLH010000269.1, read on the forward strand.
TAAGAAGTCCGCGGGATATCCGTAGAACGCGAGTACTAACTGCTCCCGCAAGACCTTGTCTTTGGAGTCATAGCGGAAGATGAACTGGTTGAGCAGCGACTCGCGGGCGCGGTCCACCTCGGCCGCGGTGAACGGTTCTTTCGTGACATTGTCCACTTCGGTCGAGAGCGACTGGATGGCTTTCACCGTGGTCCCGCTTTTGGTGCTGGTGGAAATTTCAAAGATGCCGGGATGATCGTAGGCCGCGCCATATCCTCCGCCGACGCCATAGGCGAGACCCTGCGCGGTGCGGATGCGCGAGAACAGCCGCGATGCAAAGCCGCCGCCGAAGGCCTCATTCATGACCTGCAGGGCGAAATAGTCAGGGTTCTTGCGCTCCGTGCCCAGGGCGACCATGCGGATCTGGCTCTGGTTCACATCGTTCTTTTCGACGAAGTAGATCCCCGGCCTGGGCTCCTCGAACTTGATCGTAGGAGCTTGGTAGGCGGGGCCTTTGGGTATCGCGCCGAGGGCCTGGCGCAGCCTGGCTTCCATCTGGGCGCCATCGAAGTCGCCGGCAATGCCGAAGATCATGTTGTTGGCGACCACGTACTGCTGGTGCCAGTGCACCAGGTCAGCGCGGGTGATCGCGGCCACTGTGGCATATTGCGCGACGCGCGCGTAAGGATTATTTTTTCCATAGGCGAGGAACAGCGATTCGCGCTGGGCGATCGCGGCGGCATCGTCGTTACGGCGGGAGATGCCGGCGTCCATCTGCTGCTTGGCGAGGTCAATTTTGTCCTCGCGGAACGCCGGATGGTCGATCAACTCCATCATCTGCTTGAAGACCAGATCGAAATCCTGCTTCAGGCAGTCTCCGGAGATGGTCATCAGCTCCGCGCCGGATGCAGTTTCCAGCTTGGCCGCGCGCGCTTCCAGCAGATCATCCATTTGGTCGCCGGTCTGGTTGGCGGTGCCGCCGGTGCGCCAGACGTCGCCGTAGATATCCGCCAGGCCGATCTTCGATGCGGGTTCATCGCGGGACCCGCCGCGAAAGAGCGCGGTGAATTCGACGAGTGGGAGTTCATGGTCTTCGATAAGGAAGATCACCGCTCCATTGGGCAGCGCAATGCGGCGCGGCTGCGCAGGTTTGAATTCGTGCAGCGGCGGTATCTTGATTTTGGCGACTGCGGGCGGGAGCGTGGTCTGGGTGTGGATTGGGGCGGCGGCCTGATTTGATGTTTGAGAGAAAGCTGGGGCCGAGGCAAGCGCCAATGGCAGGGCGAAGAGGAGCGAGGTGATTCGTATTCTCATGATTATTTCGTTCCCTTCGCGGCAGGCGCAGCGGACTTGGCCTGGGTGCTGGCGTTCACGATCTCGGTCACTGTACGGTTGGTATCGTTGAAGGTTTTGTTGGCTACTCGCCGTATGTCCGCCTTGCTGACCTTGTCGATGCGCTCGAGTTGGCGGAAGAGCTCGCGCCAGTCTCCGTAGCGCAACTGGTAGATGGCGAGTTGTTGCGCCAGGCCGGCGTTGTTGGCGAGGCCGCGGATCAGGTCGGCTTTGGCGCGGGTCTTGAACAGTTGCAGGTCGTCATCGCCGACGTCCTGCGTCTTCAAAAGATTGATCTCCACGTGGATCGCGTCCGCCATCTCTTGCGGCGTGTGTCCGGGGGCGGGGACGGCGTAGAAGCTGAAGAGGCCGGGATATTTGGTCCCCGGCAGTCCGCTGAATCCGGCGGCGGCGACCGCGATCTTCTTGTCCCGCACCAGTGAGCGATACAGGCGCGAGACCCTCCCGTTCGAGAGAATATCGCTGATGGCATCGTAAACCGCGTCGTCGGGATCGCGATAATCGGGGCGGTGATAGCCCTCTAGATACCAGGGCTGCGATTGTTCCATCAAGGTGACGGCGCGCTCCGAGCCTTGTGTTGGTTCGACGGTGCGCAGGTCCTCGGGCTTGGGGCCTGAGGGAATGGGAGCGAAGTATTTCTCCAGCATGGGAATCAGCTCCGCCGCTTTCACATCTCCCACAATGGCGATCGTCATGTTGGCGGGAACATAATATTCGTGAAAAAACTTCTGCGCCTCGGTCACGGTGACTCCGGTGACGTCCGACGCCCATCCGACGGTCGGAATGCCATAGGGATGCGCAGTGTATGCCGCGGCAAGGTACTGTTCCACCATGCGGCCCACCGGGTTGGAATCGGTGCGCATGCGCCGCTCTTCCATTACCACATCGCGCTCTTTATAGAATTCGCGAAAGACGGGATGGGCGTAGCGCGAGGATTCCAGATAAGCCCACAGTTCGAGCCGGTTCGACGGCAAGGAATAAAAGTAGGCGGTGTCGTCATCGCTGGTCGCGGCATTCAGTCCCACGCCGCCGTTCTCCTCTACGATCTCCGGAAATTGGTTGGGAACGACATACTGCGCCGCATCCTTTTGCGCGGCAGCGAAGGCTTCTTCAAGCTGCTTAAGCTTCCGCGGGTCTTGTCCGATGCGCTTCTCGCGCTCCTGGTCGAGCGCCTGATAGGCGGCTTCTTCTTTTTGCAGGGCGAGTTTTTCCGCCGGCCAGTTGGTGGTGCCGATCTCGGGCGTCCCTTTGAACGCCATGTGCTCGAACATATGCGCCAGCCCCGTCTCTCCCTTGGGGTCCTGCACCGAGCCTGCGTCCACGACGGTATAGAAGCTGAAGATCGGCGCCTCGGGCCGCTCCATAATCACCACGGTCAAGCCGTTCGCGAGCTGCTTGACCGTGATCTTCTTTTCAAATGACGCGATATCTTGTGCGAAGCACAAACTGGCGCCTGAAGCTAGCACCAGCAAAAGCGGCGTAAGGAGACGACGAAGAGCAGCGCAGGGCATAGTACCTCCGAAACTCAAAACTACTTACCAGAGGCAGTCAGTGTCAATGCTTCAGCCAATCGTCAGTCTCCCGAGTCGCCAGTCGCCAGCTTCCGGCTACTAGCCGCTTGTAGTCGGTAACGCCCAGCGAGCTAGAGGGCCGGCAGCCCGATGAAGAAATCTATTTTTCCTGCTTACTGAGGGGCGCGGGCCGCGTCCAAAGCCATATCGAGGAGATCGGTGATGAAGAACGTAGAAGAGATGATCGCATGTGTAGCCATTTCGGGAGCCGTGCTCCTGGCTCCGGCACAAAAGATGTTCCACAACGCTGAAGGCATGCTGCGCACCGGCCTGGGGCACAATGCTTATATGACAATGGCAGTGCCGTTGCCACCGTTGCCTCCTGCCCCGGCTGTTGCGACACAAAAGAGAGCGTGTCTGCAGCGCGATGTGGCGAAGATGCAGGCAAATGTGGCGCGCGAACAGGCCCGTATGCAAAGCGAAGTCATTCGCAATCAGGCGCATTGGCAGGCAGAGATCGCGCGCCATCAGGTAAGGGCGGCGATGCAACAAGCGCGCTGGGCCGATTCACGCGGGCGGTGAGTGGGCGCCCCTGATTGCCCGATGACTGATCCGGTTGTTGAACAGGCTGCGGAAAGTGGCATCTTTATGTACCTCACATACCCCGCGTGAAGGCTGGAGTCTGCCCCAAGCCAGCGTTTTTCCGCAGGCCGTGAAGCCGGAGTCCTAATCAAAACCGTTCTTTTCACAAGCCCTTCACTCCCGCCTAGCTTTAGGGAAAGTCTGATTAAGTGGAGACCTGCCTGCGCACCAAGCACTGATCTTTAGTCCGGTTCGCGTTGCACGCAAATGGTCGGCGAGGACGCCGACCCTCCAGACGGACCTTGTTCAGACTTTCCTTAGGTTTCTCTGGCGGGAGAGGGGACCATGCCTTCCAATTTCGCGATTTCCGCGAGCACACCGGCGGCTTCTTGTTCGAGCGAGGCGCGCAGAGAGGCGTAATCTTCCGCGGGAAATTTTCCGGCTTTGAATTCGAAGTTGAGGTCGCGCAGGTTTTCGTAGATGACTTCGCGGCGCTCATAGAGATATTGCACGCGCGATTTGGCGGCGCCGGATTCGAGTCCCGCGACCGGTGCGAAGATGTAGAGCAGAGAGCCGATGAGGAGCAGGGCGCAGGCGATGACGATCATTCTTCGGTCTCATTTCGCGCCTGTTGGCGGAACGGTTCGAGTTTGAGGTCATCCTCGACAGGAAGCGGATTTGTTGCGGTGGTTGCGGGATGATGCCAGCGTTTGGCGACGACGCCGACGCCGATGAGTCCGGCGAAGAGGACGGCGAAGGGCATGATCCAGGCGACGCGGTTGAAGCCTCCGCCGATGGGGGAGGCGACGACGATGTTGCCGTATTCGGCGATGAAGTCGTGGTAGATGGCGTCAGTGCTTGCGCCGTCTTTGACCATCGACGCGAGGCGGAGGCGCATGCCGTCGGAGTTGGGGCAGCCGACGTGATTGCATTCGAGCAGAATTTCGTTGCAGCCGCAGGTACACATGAGGGTGTGTCCGACCTGGTCGAAGCGGGACTGGGTGGCGGCGATGGTGAAGAGGGCGAGCAGGAGGATGATGAGTATTGTCGAATTATTGAATTGTCGAATTGTCGAATTTGCGGTCCTCCTAATTTGACAATTCGACAATTTGCCAATTTGAAAATTCTTCTTAGTCACCGGCGGGTGCTCCTGTGGGTTCGGGAGCCGCGTCTAGTGAGGGATTTGTAGCGGCGCGGACGAGGGCGGGCGAGCGTACGAGCGCGGTCCTGGAATTGGGCAGGAGGGCGACTCCGGTGCCGAGGACGATGACGAAGACGCCGATCCAGACCCAGGCGACCAGCGGATTGATGAAGGCTTTGATGATCGGACGGTCGGTGTCGGTATTCTTGCCCGCGTAAACCAGATAGAGGTCTTCTTTGAGGGTGGAGTGGTTGGCGACGATGGTGCTGGGCTGCTGGCTGGCCTTGTAGAAACGCTTTTCGGGGTCCATTTGCGCGATCAGCTTGCCGTTTTTATAGACATCCACCATGGCGTATTCGGTTTCGTAGTTGGGGGTGTCGTCCTGCGAATACTGGCGGTTGATCAGGGTGTAGGCGCCGAGCTGCATTTGGTCGCCCGTGCCCATCTCCATCTCTTTGGATTGGTTGAAGGCGTTGCCGGCGAAGCCTATGACGACCAGCACCACGCCCATGTGGACGAGGTATCCGCCGTAACGGCGGGTGTTGCGCATGGTGAGTTGGAGCATGGCGGCGGGGAGGGGCTGGCCGGTTTTGTGGGCGATGACGTGTCCGCCGCGCACGAACTCTGAGAGCACGGCGGCGCCGACGAATGCGGCGATGGAGAAGGTCATCAGGGAATAGAAGGTTGCCGCATCCTGCCAGGGTTTCATGCCCGCGGCGAGCAGGATGATGGCGGTGAGCACGCCGAGCAGCGCGGGAAGCTGGAAGTTGCGGCGGATGCTCTGGAAAGAGGTGCTGCGCCAGGCGAGCAGCGGGCCGAGTCCGGTGAGGAAGAGCAGGAAGACGCCGATGGGCAGATTGACTTTGTTGTAGAAGGGCGGCCCGACGGTGACCGTGTGTCCCTGCACGTACTCGGAGATTTTGGGGAAGAGGGTGCCCCAGAGAATGGTGAAGCACGACGCCAGCAAGACGATGTTATTGAAGAGAAAGCTGGCCTCGCGGGAGGCGAGCGACTGCAGTTGGTTTTCGGATTTGAGGTGGTCGCGGTTTTTGAGATAGGTGAAGAGGCAGACGGCGAAGGTGACGCCCATGAACCATAAGAACCATCCGCCGATGGAGGATTGGGCGAAGGCGTGGACGGAGCTGACCAGTCCGGAGCGGGTGAGGAAGGTGCCCATGATGGCGAGCAGGAAGGTGGTGAAGATCAGCCAC
>JBDTLH010000270.1:0-2897 GCA_039934875.1 Acidobacteriaceae bacterium
GCCAACGCGGGGCGTCAACGCGCAAGGCAGCATCGCCGCACTGGAAACGGAAGTGCGGAAGATAGCAGCGGAACTCGCTGAGATACGCGATGAGTTTGCACGCTTTCGCAGGCAATTCGAATAGCGCTTATTTTCGCGTTCGATCCGCGGGAGGAGCGCTCGCGCCTCGGCCCTTGGCGATATAGCGCACGATCAAAATGATCACAACCACGCCGAGAACGATCCACCACCATGAATAGGCCATAGTGTGGGTCGGGACCACCGGCGTCCCATTAGGCGTGGTTGGCCCGTTCTCATTGGGGTTTGCTGGTTCGGCGGTATTCGGGCTGGCGTTTGGATTGGGATTCGCGGGCGCGCTTTGCCCCGCCTGCGGGTTGCTGGCGGGCGGGTTCGCAGGCGCTCCGGATTGTGCAAACGCCAATCCCGCACTGATAAGAATGGCTGCCAAAACTAGAAATATCCTGTTCATTTTCGTTTGCATCTTCATCTGCGCTCCGTGGTTACTCTACGTTTAAGAGGGCAGCGGGGCGGGTGCGGTTGCTACCCCAGCCCATTCGCCGATTCCCCTCCGCAAATCAGCGGCGAGATATGTACGGATGAGTACACAGCGCCCACGATTCTTGATGAATTCTGGAGTATATAGCTTGCATCTTCCTGCCCTATAACGTACAAAGTCACATAAGCGTCCAGTTTGCGAGCACGTTGGTTACCTCTCCTTTGCTTGCTGTCGCCGAAAAAGGCCGTGACAACGGAAGATAAAACCCGCTCTGTGAGTCTCGAGACGGTCATAGCCACCGCTGAGTTCGTTTTGCGCCGCTCACGCGCTCCGGACTATGAACTGGAAAATCAGGCGCTGCATCGCCTTGCCGCGCTCTTCAGCCATGCTCCCGGAGAGGTCCTGCAGCAACTGGTTGATTCCGCCCTTGACCTTTGTGATGCGGAGAGCTCCGGCATCAGTCTCGCGGAAACTCAATCGGACGGCTCGTCGGTCTTTCGCTGGATCGCAACCGCTGGCCGCTACCAGAAGTATGCCGGAGGGACCACGCCGCGCAATCACAGTCCATGCGGAATCACTGTGGATCGAGCCTCTGTGCAACTGGTTAGGCGGCCCGAGCGCTATTTTGAATATTTACGCGCGGAGGACCCGGCAGAGAGCATTTGTGAAGGGTTGCTGGTTCCATGGTATGTGGACGCCTCCTGTTATGGGACCATCTGGGTGATCACACATCGCGAGGACCGCCACTTCGATGGGGAGGACCTGCGGAGGATGAGCAGCCTCGCCGATTTTGCCGCCGCAGCCATACGCCATAGCTCGGCTGAGGGCGAGGTCCATGTGCTGCTCAGGCTTTCGGCGGCGCAGGAGGTGTCCAACCAGCTCGCCCACCGAATCAATAACCCGCTGCAAGGTTTGTCGAATCTGCTTAGCCTGATCGATTTGCAGCCGGCGCGCGCGAAAGAGTTGATAACGGATGCGCAGGTGCAATTGGGTCGGGTCACGGGACTGGTGCAGGAGATATTGATGACCTCTTCGAGACGCGGACCGAAGGGGGCGCGCAAGCTGCCTGCTAGTTCCCGCCGCTTGGGGTGAGGCGTATCGCACCTGTTTGTTCGCCGCCACGCTGGGGCAAATTCCGATTAGCAGAGGGCATGAGGTTGCCGGAGCCTTGCATGGCGTATCCGTAGACGCGACCGGGGGCGACGCCCAACCAGACGGTAGCGGCGGCGGCCAGCAGCAGGGTGATGGCGATGGTGGCGGGGGCATGAAGGTGCGGAGCGGTTGCTCCTTCGCTGCCCAGTTCACCAGGCTCGCGCATGTACATGACGACGATCAGCCGGAGGTAATAGTAGGCTGCGACGGCGGAGTTGAGCACGCCGATGATGGTGAGCCCGATCAGATGGGAGGCGATGGAGGCGCTGAAGACCAGGTACTTGCCGTAGAAGCCTCCGGTGAGGGGGATGCCGATCAGCGACAGGAGGAAGACGGTGAGGGTGGCGGCGAGGAGGGGGGAGCGGCGGCCCAGTCCGGCGTAGTCGTTGACGCTGACATACTGCTCGTCGCGGCGGGCGAAGTGACTGACGACGACGAATGCGCCGACGTTCATGGCGGCGTAGGAGGCGGTGTAGAAGATGGCGGCGCTGACGCCGGCGTCGGATTGGGCGGCGAAGGCGACGAGGATGTATCCCGCCTGGGCGATGGAGGAGTACGCCAGCATGCGCTTGACGTTGGCCTGCACCAGCGCGCCGAGGTTGCCGATGCACATGGAGAGCACAGCGGCGACCCAGATGATCCAGAACCAGCCGGGGGCAGCGGTGCCGAAGAGAACGCGAAGCAGGACGGCGAAGGCGGCGGCTTTCGGTCCGGTGGACATCAATCCGACGATAGGGGCGGGGGAGCCTTCGTAGACGTCCGGCGTCCAGACGTGAAAGGGAGAGGCGGAGACTTTGAAGCCGATGCCGATGAACATCATGGCGACGGAGAGATAGACCAGGAGTCCGCCGGAGCCGGAGGTGATGGCCTTGGCGATCACGTCCACATCGGTGGATCCGGTGGCGCCGAACATGAGGGCCACGCCGTAGAGGAAGAAAGCGGTGGCGAACGATCCGAGGAGGAAATACTTGATAGAGGCTTCCGCCGAGGTGGCGAAGCGCTTGCGAAATCCGGCCAGGATGTAGGTGGAGATGGAGGAGATTTCAAGGGCGACGAAGATGAGCACCAGTTCGGTCGCGGTCGCCATCAGCGTCATGCCGACGGTGCCGAAGAGGATGAGGGCATAGTATTCGCCGGCGCGGATCTGTTGCGCTTCCAGGTATTCGATGGAAGCGAGCGTGATGAGCAGCGATATGCCGAGGATGACGAAGTGGAAGAAGATGCTGAAGGCGTCCACGCGCACCATGTG
>JBDTLH010000271.1:0-10596 GCA_039934875.1 Acidobacteriaceae bacterium
CACCACATGTACTTGCGTGTTCATGCGATAATGGCCCAGGCCGCACAACTCCGCACACGCCACCTCGAAGCTGCCCAGCTTCGTTGGCGTGAACCGCACATGCGTATTCAAGCCCGGCACCGCGTCCATTTTAATGCGCATCGCCGGCATAAAGAAGCTGTGGATCACGTCCTGCGCCACCAATGCGACATCAATTGTATGCCCCAGCGGGACCACCGCATACGTGCTCACGACGTCGTCTCGCCCGTCGCGGTCCGCGGGGTCAATCCCCAGTGGATTGCCCACTGACGCGTCAATCAACTCGGGCTTGGTCTCTCCAAACACTCCATCCGGCCCAGCATAGCGGAAGTACCATTGAAACTGCATGCCAGTCGCTTCGAGGTGGATGGTATTGCGCTCCGCGTAAGTTCGCGTCGCGGCCATTGCATTTGCCCCGGTGAACGCCAGTCCGGCGAGTATCGCCATCACAACCGCCATCCACGCCAGCTCTATCTTGTAACTTCCGGCAATAGCATCCGCGGATCTTCCGCGCTCCCGGTATCGCCAGATTACGGTAGCGAGAACGACATGCGCCAGTACGAAGATAATTCCCAAAACCAGCAGCGAGAGCCGCATCTGCCGGTCAACGTACATTCCTTCAGCAGACGCAAGCGGCGGCAGCCACCTCCGCCACATGAATCCCAAAACACTTGCCGCCACTATGATGACCAACGCGAAGCTGAGGCGACGGTGCATGTTGGCTAATGGGCGCCCTTCTGCTCTCTCACCGATTCCAGGAACCCGCGATGGATACGGTTCGCTTTGCTCTGGTCTTCATCCTGCGCCAGCTCCGGATGAAACGTGGCAACCAGAATACGCCCGTCTCCGCTGCGCACCAAGACTGGGTCGCCATCGCGCTCTGCCAGTACCTCTACGCCTTTGCCGACACGCGTGATCTTCGGTGCGCGAATATACACCATCTCGATGGGCCCGCCGGGCAGCTTGGTCTCCGCCAGCTTGATCGTCGAATCAATCTGCCGCCCATAAGCATTGCGCGAGACGCTGATGTCAATGGCGCCCAAACTTTCCTGCGGAGGATTCTCCACTTCCTTGGCCAGAAGGATCGCGCCCGCGCATGTCCCAAATGCCGGACGCGTATGCACAAAATCCCTGAGTGCTTTCAGAAATCCTCCGCGCCGCAAAAAATTTAAAAATGTCGAGGACTCCCCGCCGGGAATGATGATCGCATCCAGCTCCTGCAATTGTTCCGCAGAGCGTACCATCCGCGTCTTCGCCCCCAAACGCTCCAGCACCACGCGATGCGCGTCGAAATCGCCCTGGATCGCGAGCACGCCGATAGTGAGGTCAGAAAACATTGTCGAATCGAGGTATTGTCAGATTGTCAAATTGAAAAGCATGCATATCGGAAATTCGAGATTCACCAATTCGACAATTCGCAAATCTCTCACCAGCCCCGCGTTTGCAACATCTGCGCCTGATCGAGCGCCGCAATCGCCAGTCCCTTCATCGCGCCGGTGCACTCTTCGCTGGTCTCCAGCAGAACCTTGGGATCGTCGAAGTGCGTGGTGGCGCGGACGATGGCGCGGGCGCGTATCTCTGCCTCTTCCGGCTCGGCAAACGTGTAGGAATCCTTCATGAAGATGCCCGATCCCACAAACACCGCCTCCGCTCCAAGCTGCCGCACCATCGCCGCATCCGCGGGAGTCGCAATCCCTCCCGCCGAAAAATTTGGCACCGGCAGCTTCCCGCTCTTTGCCACCATGCGAATCAATTCCAACGGCGCGCGGAAGTCCTTCGCCGCCGCGTACAGCTCCTCTTCTCCGAGCACCGTCAGCGAGCGAATGTCTTTAACGATCTGCCGCATGTGCTTCACCGCGTGCACCACATCGCCCGTCCCCGCCTCGCCCTTGGTGCGAATCATCGCCGCGCCCTCGGATATCCGGCGCAACGCCTCACCCAAATCGCGCGCGCCGCATACAAAGGGTGTCGTGAATTCAAATTTGTCCACGTGATGCAGCTCGTCCGCGGGAGTCAGCACCTCGGACTCGTCGATGTAATCCACCCCGATCTCCTGCAATACCTGCGCCTCGGCAAAATGTCCGATGCGGCACTTCGCCATCACCGGAATCGAAACCGTCTTCATGATCTCGCGGATCACGGCGATGTTCGCCATCCGCGCCACGCCGCCCTCGGCGCGAATTTGCGCGGGTACCCGCTCCAGCGCCATCACCGCCACCGCGCCCGCTTTTTCCGCGATCTCCGCCTGTTGCGCCGTGGTCACGTCCATGATCACGCCGCCCTTGAGCATCTCGGCAAGCCCAGTCTTCAGGCGCAACCCGTGGGTTTGAAATCCATTCTTCTCTGACATCGTGGTGGTACTCCTTTAAAGGCGCGACACACAGAAATCCCGCCGCTCTCAAATGCAAGGCTTGAACTCTCTATTTTAACCCGTTTATGTGCGGAGTGTGTCTTACCAGATGCCCTTGTCGCTGCCCGTCAACCGGTAAGCGATGGCCGCGGCGGAGGCCAGCGGCGGCAGCAGGCTCAAGCGAAAAGTAGCAGGCACATCTCCCCGAAATGCGGTCTGTGTGATCTGCTGCATGTAGAGCTTCATCCCGTGCGGCTTGATGGGAACGCGGAGAAAACTGGCATTCACCTTGACCTCCGCTCCGCCAAAGCTGGCGGTATCGAGCATATTCCTCGGAAGCTCAAGCCCGCGCCCGCGATAGAACTTCATCTTGTCTGAGACGATAACCAGATAAGTCGCCAGTCCCGGCCATATTCCCGCATAGTCGCTGATGCGCTGCAACTCCTTGAAATCCACCCCCGGCTCGTTCTCAACGATCGCCGCGGAATTGAGGATGTCGCAGACCCGGAAATAAAAATGCCGATACATGCGCTGCAGCGTGGCCACCACGATCCGCTCTTCCGGCGCAGGCACCCAAAAAGTCTTCCCTGTGATCGTCTTGGACACGCGATGCGTGACGAAGCGGCGCGCCAGATCAGTGTGCTCGCCCGTCTGTCCCAGCCGCTGCACGTGCACCTCTACCGCCTCGGGCAGCCCGGGAACAGCAAAGTTCCACTTGTGCGCCAGCCGGTCTCCCCAACTGCGCGGCTCGATTTGCGCGTTGAAGCTCTTGGTCATTACCCGGCAGATCTCCGCTTCATTCGCCGTTGAATAAAGGTCGCAATCATTGCCCATGTCGGGCCAATGATCGAGCGTCTTCATCACCGTGGTCTGGCATCCGGCGCGTTCCAGCTCCTGGCAAATTCGTTCCAGATGGGTGAGAGCATTGGCTATGCGCGCCTGTTCCGATGCGATGGCGTTCGACGCCCACACCGTTACATCATGCATCGCCGCTGGCGCATCGCTTACCGGAGTCAGCGCACGGATGATCACATGATGCGAGTTCGCCAGCGTGAGCAGCTCTTCGCGCTCCTCCATACTTAGCGAATTCACCAGGTTGATCGCCGGCCCGAGTTGCGAGTGCGGCGCCATCGTTAGCTGGCAAATTGCATTAAGAAATTCCTGCTCGCGCGCGATCGTTTGTGCCATGTAGGGCCTACTCCGGAAGTGAGATATGACGCTCATAAGATGTAAGCTGCCGGACGCGAGTTGCAATCAACTGAGAACTGGCGACTGCATGCTGCTCACGCCAAGCCGCCTCAACTCGCTATAATCAGCAATTTAGTTCCGCAAATATAATCCCGAGGCAGTCTGCGTGGCGTATAGCGATCTTCGTGAATTTATCCGTGCTCTGGAACGCGCCGGGGAGTTGCAGCGCGTGAAAGCCGAAGCCGATCCCATCCTCGAGATCGCCGAAATCACCGACCGCCTGTCCAAATCGAAAAAAGGCGGCCCCGCGCTGCTCTTCGAAAAACTCAAAGGACATCCAGGCGCGCCCCTGCTCATCAATCAGTTCGGCTCCGAAGAGCGCATGAAGCTGGCGCTGCAGGTCGATTCGCTCGACGACATCTCCGGCCGCATTCAGACCCTCATGAACATCAAGTCGCCCGAGGGACTGCTCGAGAAAGTGAAGATGCTGCCTCTGCTCGCCGACGTGGGGAAATTCTTTCCCAAAACAGTTTCCAGTGGCCCCTGCAAAGAGGTCATCAAAAAAGGCGACCAGATCAACCTGCTCGAATTCCCCATTCTTCAGTGCTGGCCCCTCGATGGCGGACGCTTCATCACCTTGCCCTGCGTCATCACCCGCGATCCTAAAACAGGGAAGCGCAACGTCGGCATGTACCGCATGCAGATCTACGACCAGCGCACCACCGGCATGCACTGGCAGCGCCAGAAGGTCGCCGCCGAACACTTCCGCGAGTTGCTGCGCCGCGGCGCCGCGGCTTCGGGCATGAGCGACTCCGCCTCCCGCGCCGCTTCCGTGGACATCATGGCGCGCTCCCTCGGCGGCGCAATCAATCCCGAGCCACGGCAGTTGAACGAGTGCCCCCGCCCCGCCGGCAAAATGGAAGTCGCCGTCGCCATCGGCACCGATCCCGCGCTCACCTTCTCCGCTATCGTCCCCGCCCCGCCCGAGATTGAAGAGTTCATCATCGCCGGCTTCCTCCGCCAGAAGCCCGTCGAACTCGTCAAATGCGAGACGGTGGATCTCGAAGTCCCCGCCAACGCCGAGATCATCCTTGAAGGCTACGTCAACCTCGACGAACTCCGCAGCGAAGGCCCCTTCGGAGATCACACCGGCTTCTACACCCTGCCCGACGACTATCCCGTCTTCCACGTCACCTGCATCACTCACCGCAAAAATCCGATTTACGCGACCACCATCGTCGGCAAGCCGCCCATGGAAGACGCCTACATGGGCAAGGCCGTCGAGCGCATTTTTCTGCCGCTCATGCGCCTCACCATCCCCGAGATCGTGGACATCAATCTCCCGCCCGAAGGCGTCTTCCACAACCTCATGATCCTGTCGATCAGGAAATCTTATCCCGGACAAGCGCGCAAGGTGATGGCCGGCATCTGGTCGCTGGGGCAGGCGATGTTTACCAAATGTGTCGTTGTCGTCGATGAAGATTGCGACGTGCAGGACCTCGCTGAGGTCGCGCTGCGCGTCTTCAACAACATCGATCCCGAGCGCGATATTCAGTTCACCATGGGGCCCATCGATTCCCTCGACCACTCCTCCCGCTACCCTAATTACGGGTCCAAAATGGGCATCGACGCCACCCGCAAGTGGAAGACCGAAGGCTTCGACCGCCCCTGGCCCGACGAGATCACCATGTCCGACGAGATCAAGCGCCGAGTCGATGCGCGCTGGAAAGAATTTGGCATCAAATAACTATTTGCGCAGCCAGTGGATCGTCTCCCCGCCCTGGTAGAGCACGAGTTCCTTGGTTTTGCCGGATGCATCGCGGACGAACTCCACTTCGGCATCCACTTCTCTCACAAAGAATTTCGCCGCTGATTCAGGATGCAACTGGAATGCCGGCTGCCCCTGAATCTGCGCCATGAGAACGCCAGCGCCGTCCTTCAGAGAAACCGACATCACATGCGGCGGTTCTCCGGTCTCGTATTCCCCCACATAATCTTGCAACGTCGCCTGGGGTACCTGCACTTCCTTGCGCTCGCTGGGCAGCACCACCGGCTTGCCATAAAGGATATCGGCGGCCTTATCGGCGATCTCTCCCACTCCCGGACCATTCAAATTCGAGAGCGCGACTACGCTCACCCGATCTTCGGGAAAATAGATGAGGCTGGTGTTGAAGCCGTCGATGCCTCCGCCGTGAGAAAGTTTTTTGCGCCCATTCTTAACGGTCACGCCAATACCATAGGCATAATCATCTTTGTAGGGGGTTGTCATCTCCGTCAGCGATGCGGGTCTGAGCAGGCGGCCTCCATAAATGCCCAGGTTCCACCGCATCAGATCGGTCGTTGTCGAATAGAGCGATCCTGCCGCAAAAGGCACCGTCATGTCGATCAATCCGGTGTTCTCAATTGTTTTATCGTGCAACGTGTACCCTGCGGCCCGGTGTGGCAGAATCCGCGGTGTGTCATATCCGGTATCGCTCAGGCCCAGCGGCTTGAGTATGCGCTCGGTAAGAAACTGAATGTAGCTCTGCCCGCTGGCCTTTTCGATGATGTATCCCAGCACGATGTAATTGGAATTGCTGTATTCAAATTTCTCTCCCGGCTGAAAATCGAGCGGGAGGTCGAGGAATCGCGCCATCGTCTTCTCGGGCGTCGTGGGCAACGCTTGCGTCTTGGCATAGTCCGCAAGCGAGGTAAAGTTTGGGATCCCCGACGTGTGCGTCAGCAAGTTCCGCATCGTGATCTTCTGCCACGCCGCTGGCGCATTCAATACATACTTCGACACTCGATCGCTGGTCTTCAACTTGCCGTCCTCTTGCAGCAGCATGATGCAGGCGGCGGTGAACTGCTTGGTCAGAGAGCCCAGGCGGAACTTTGTGTCCGCCGTGAACGCGTTTTGCCACTCAAGGTTGGCGTACCCATAGCTCTTGCTGAATACGACTTGGTCTCCCCGCGCCACCAGCACCGACCCCATGAATTGCTTCTGGTTATAGTAGTAGTTGGCAATCTCGTCCATACGTTGCGTATTCTGGGCACGGAGCGGAAGGCCTGAAAATGGAAGGCAAAGAACGGCGAGTAACAGGATACGGATCAGCTTTTTCACTGCGGCAACTCCTATATGAGAGTAGGTCGGACAAATTGTATCGCAATGTCTCCGCCTCACCTTGAGCAGAGACTCGGTATCTGCATGAGACTGCTCTGCCTGTTGCTGATCCTCACGCCTCCCGCCCTCGCGCAATCTCCTCGCTCTTACCACATCTTTCGCGGCCCCGACACCCTCTTCACCGAAAACGACACCCTTACCTGCGACGAGACCTGGGAATCCAACAACCTTTTTCTGCTCTGCCGCGACAACAGCAACGACCGCGAGATCTTCCGCCTCGCAATCGGAGACCGCCGCGCCCGCTTCCGCGACTACGGCATTGAAGATCAAGCCGATTTCAACGCGGACGGCAAACCCGACTTCACCCTCTATACCGCTGATCACTCAGCACAACATTTTTATCTCGAACTCTCCTCTCCGCACGGATACCATCGGATAGACCTCGGCGCAACCATCAATCGTGCCTGGAAGCTCCATCATCACAGTTCACTCAACGTCGAAGCCGCTCCAGATTCCCTTGAAGACATTCGCCTGCTGCGCTCCGGACACGCGCTTTCGCTCTCCGTCACTATTGCGCACCAAGGAAAGATCACCATCCCCGAATCCGAATTCGTAAGGCAACAAAAGCGATGACCTTTCCTGTCATCTATCTCCTCCACGGCAAGGGAGGCTCCCCCAGCGGCTCCGTATTACAGCTCGAACATGAGTTGCGGCCCATGCTTCCCGCGGTTGAATTCCTCCGCCCGCTTCTGCCCCACTCCAATTCGCAACTTCCCGCGGAAGACTCGGTCGAGATCCTGCGAAAGATGAATCCGCCACACGGCTCATTGATGATCGGCATCAGCCTCGGCGGATTAGTCGCCGCCAAATTGCAGGAAGACGGTCGCGACGATCTTGCTGTCATCTCCATCAGCTCTCCCACCTGGGCAGACGGCGTCGCGCTGCAACTCCGCCCCTCGCATCGCACTGCCTTCTACTCTTCGCGGGACGACGTGATCGCAGACCGTGTCGCCGACTGGCCCCGGCTCGCCGACGCCTATGATCTGCCTTGGCTCACCCACGATACCGATCTCCACAAACTCCGCCTCGCCCGCCTCATCGCCGCCCGCGCCACCGGACGAGACCTGGATCGCGTGGTCCAGGATTTCAAATCGTGCTGAAACATCTCGCCTTGGGCTTCAGCCCCGGAGGAGAAACAAGCAGTCTTTTCTCCATTCCCTACATCCAACCCTCATTAGGCGGGCGTAATAACAGGTTAGGGCGTTCCGGTAGAATGGGAGTGTTATGAGCTTCGGTGAGATGTTCTTTTTACTGTTCCTGGCACTGATGGTCTTCGGCCCCAAGCGCCTGCCGGAGATGGCCCGCAAGCTGGGCAAAATCGTCGGAGAATTCAAGCGTGCCAGCGGCGACTTCAGAGCACAGATCGAAGACGAGGTCCGTAAACTCGAATTGAACGACACCGCCAAGAGCATAGGCGCGGACTTTAAACAAGCCACCCAATCCGTCACCCGCTCCACCCTCTTCGACGACTCGTCCCCAACCATCGATCCGCATACTCTCGATCCGCAAATTCTTCCCCCCGCCGACCAACCAGCCGCTTCTATGGACCTGTATCGCGACAACAGCTTTGACGCCGTATTCGAAGCCCCGCCCATGACTTCCAACGGCAACTCCAACTCCGGCTCCCGTTCCCATACGGAAGAGAGCGAATCCCAGCATGCCTAATTCCGCGGTCGATCGCGTGCGCGATGCGGTCTCCGAGCGCGCCGAACTGCCCAATATGAGCCTGCTCGAACACCTCGACGAGCTGCGCAAGCGCGTGGTCTATTCCGCCATGGGAATTGCCATTGGCTTCGCGGTCGCCTGGGGATTCTGGAAGCAAATCTTCGACGTGATGCAGCGCCCCGTTGCCCACGCGATGGCCATCAACCACCTTAGCCCCCAACTGGTCTATACCAATCCCATGGACCCCTTCAACCTGCAAATCAAAATCGCGCTGGTTGCAGGCATATTCATCTCTTGCCCCTGGATCCTTTACCAGGTCTGGCAGTTCATCACCCCCGCCCTCTACCGCAACGAAAAGGGCTACGTTCTCCCCTTCCTCTTCTCCACTGTAGGGCTCTTCATCGGCGGCGGCCTCTTTGGCTACTACCTGGTCTATCCCCAGGCGCTCACCTTCCTCGTCCATCAAGGTACTGAGATTAAGAACGCCGTCCCCATGATCACCATCAACGAATACGTCAGCCTGCTGATGACCATCGAACTCGGCCTGGGCCTGGTCTTCGAGCTGCCCATCCTGATCTTCTTCCTCGCACTCATGGGCATCGTGGACCACAAATTCCTGATCAAGAACTTCCGCTATGCCGTGCTCATCATGTTTGCCATCGCCGCCGTCCTCTCTCCCACCCCGGACATCATGAGCATGTGCACCTTCGCGCTCCCCATGATCGGCCTCTACGTTATCGGAATCGGGATCGCCTACATGGTCCATCCCAAGCGGCGCAACCGCGATCGAAACCTGGGGGCGAGCGCATGAGTATAAGGATTATCCTCGTATTCATGGTTCTGGCTGCGTTGGCCGCGGCGCAAACCAAATCCGCGCCCCGCGCAAACGGCAACAACAACAATAACGACAGCTTCAGCGGAGAAAGAGCCCTCGCCTACGCCCGCGACGTAGTCGCCTTCGGTCCCCGCTATCTCGACAGCCCGGGACACGCCAAAATCGAGCAATTTCTAAAAACCAGGCTCAAGTCCGACAATCTCGAAATCGATGAGTTCACGGCGCAAACCCCCGTCGGCCCCAAGCTGATGCGCAACTACATCGCGAAATTTCCTGGATCGAAGCCCGGCATAATCGTCATCGCCGGCCACTACGACACCCTTTACGGACGCAATGATTTCGTCGGTGCAAACGACGGCGGCTCCTCCACCGGACTGCCGCTCGCCCTCTGCGACTACTACCGTGCACGCACCCAGGCCGGGAAAAAGCTCGACGGCTTCTCCGTCTGGATCGTCTTCCTCGATGGCGAGGAGGCGATTAAGGAGTGGTCCGACGCGGACAGCATCTATGGCGCCCGCCACCTCGCCGCCAAATGGAAGCAGGACGGCACCGCCACGCAGGTCAAGGCATTTATCCTCGCCGACATGATCGGCGACAAAGATCTCTCCCTAGAAGAGGACTCCAACTCCTCCGTGGCCTTGCGCAAGCTCGTCTATCAGGCGGCGGAGCAGCGCGGCACCCAGTCCCACTTCTTTCGCCGGCAGAACACCGTCGGAGATGACCATACCGCTTTCTCCGCGGTCGGCATCCCCGTCGTGGATCTGATCGACTTCGACTACGGCTACCACAACGCCTTCTGGCACACCTCGCAGGATACTATGGACAAACTCAGCGCCGAAAGCCTGCAAATCGTCGGCGACGTCATTATCGGGACCGTGCAACTGATCGACCAGCGCGGCGGCCCCCAGTAGCCGTAGCTCCATCCCCGTACCATCTCCCCATCCCCGCACAACTCTCCCACGGCACCGGTTGCGCCTCAACTCCGGCTGTATCTCACCATCACAATCAGCATTCCCTGCCCGATCGCAATCAACACCGCAGGGGCCGGCTCCGGAAGAGGGTCGCTTGCTGTCATCAGCCCCAAACCCCCGTTGCCCAGCAAAAGCACCGGGGCAACGGGAGTCCCCGCTTCGCCCCATGTCTCCGCGGATTCGAGCTGGGGGCGAGGATACGCACTGCCCGGCGAATCTGTTCCCAAAACTCCTTCTCCTGGTATCACTGAGCTCCAAAACTGTAGTGTTGGAATCGCCGGCAACGACGCAAGCAGCCGCGAATCTGGTGGCGCCCGCTCATCCAATGGCGTGGCTTGCGCTGAGGCCACTTCGAATTCGCTCGGCAATGGATCTCTGCCAGCGGTAGGGGACTGCCGTTGCTGGGAAA
>JBDTLH010000272.1:0-5066 GCA_039934875.1 Acidobacteriaceae bacterium
GCGTGTATATGACCAGTGATGGGGGAACCCCCCAAAGTGGCTGGCAGCTCATCGGCACCGGACTGCCCAATGTGGCGGTGCTCGAACTCAAGATTGTCCCCGCCGGCCAGCGATTATTGCTGGCGGCGACCCACGGTCGCGGCGCATGGACCATTCCCCTCGACGGCTCGGCGCCCTTGGGGGCCCCCACCCTGCAGGCGCCTATCAATGGGAGCACCACCACTCCCAACAACACCGCCTTCATCTGGTCGGGAGTGGCGGGCGCAAACGGTTACCGCATTCTGGTCTCGAGCAATCCTGCCGGCCTGCCCACTGACCCAGCGTCGAACTCCTGCCCAGGCTGCATAATCTCCGATACCTCCCCGGTCGCAAGCTATTCCTCGCTCGTCGGATTGGCGGTGAACACCACCTACACCTGGCAGGTGCAAGCCTACAATAGCGGCAACGGGCAGAACGGCCCCTGGTCGGCGCGGGCCACCTTTATCGCCGGATATCAACCCGATAATCTGACGTTTACGCCAAACATCCTCAATTTCGGCAACAACGGCGTCTTTTCCACTGTCTCGCAGAATATCCAGATCACCAACGGCGGCATTGGACCGGCGATGCTGAGCTCGATCTCGATCCAGGATACACGGCAGTTTTCAGTCAGCAATCTCTGTCCGGTGCTGCTCAATCCATCCGCCACTTGTCCGCTCACAGTGACCTTTTCCCCGCAATCGATCGGCATTCAGCAGACGCAGCTCACCATTACCAATGCCTCCAATGGGACCTCACATACTCTGCTGGTGCTGGGTACAGGGCTGAACGCCTTGATCTCACTGGACTTCACCGCCTTTGATTTCGGGGCGCAGTTGATCGGCAGCGATTCGCAACCCAGAACGCTGAATATCAGGAATCCGGGCAACATGGTACTGGTCTTCGGCATGTTCTATAGCGGGGATTTCCGGGGTACGACCACCTGCGGCTCCCAGCTCGCGGCCGGGGCATCGTGCTCGACCTCCATCGTCTTTCACCCCACTGCGAGCGGGACCCGGTCGGGCAACATCATGATCTACGACAATACCCAGCAGGGCTCGCATGTCATCCAGCTTACCGGGACAGGAAGCTCGTCGTGCGGCAAACAATCGGGAGGAGTCAATGTGGGCTGCATTCATCCCACGCCTACGCAGTGAGCTGCCGGCAAATGACTGCTGGCAAATGGCTGCTGGCTTCTGACCGTCTATGCGTGCCTACCTCCTGCGAGGAGGACCTTTTGGTGCTGATTATGATTACCGCTGTCTTCGGTCACGGCGATTCGCTAGGACAGCCAGTCGCCAGTCGCCAGTCGCCAGCAGCCAGTCGCCAACAGCCAGTCTCACTTGCCTTCCGAGGTCTTGTACATGTATTTGATCGCAGCCTTGTATATCAAGAGGCTGGAACCGTCGCGCCGAGCCACGCGCAAAGAATGCTTGTCATACCAATCCAATATCCCCTCCACCGACTCGCCGCTGCGCAGCACGATGGTAAGCTGGGTCCGCGCCTGCACTTGCTTCTGGTAGTAAAAGGCCTCGGCATACGTCTGGTTGGCGGAGGCAGACACTGCTCTGGGCACACGTGCGCTGGGGTGCCGTTCGTCGCTATCCCTTCGATGCTCCGCGGCGGAGGGCGAAGTACGGTCTTGCGCCCCTAGCGACGGGCGTATCAACTTGCGGCTGACAAACTCTTCCGCCGCGGCGGGCGCGGCTGCGGTGCCCTCACCAGGGAGATTCATAGATGTCCTTGACGATCAAGCATTTTGTGGAAAGCAGTGACGTTAACCCTAGCACAACCCAGTCCCTTGTTCCACGCCCTGATTACTATTTCCCGTCCTGATGCTCCTGGTGCCAGGCCATCTGAATGGCCTCCAGCTTGCCCTCGGTGGACTTCTGCGGATCATCTGAAAACGTGGGCAACTCGGTCACATAGCGGTGAAGGTCGGTGAAACGGACCGTAAGCGGATCGATCGCGGGAAATTTCTCGTGCAATTGAATCCCAATCTCTTCCGTATCGCTCCACAGTAGCTGTTCTGCCATAACGCGCTCCTTTTGCATTTGCTTGAACTTCAATTATTACCCATTGCGAAGCTGGTCCCAACTAGAGAGACTTGCTTGTTCATAACCGGCAGCTATACCTTCGGGAACGCAATAGCGTGAAGGATTTACTCAGCTTTACAATTCATGACTGCACCCCTGGCCGCAAATTGATGAGATAAGCGCAGCTTCATTGCAATCAGGGGGTAATCCAGATGGCTGCTGCAAATCCAGTTTGTGTTGATCCGGTAGTCGCCGATTTTGGCGCAATCTATGAACGCAACCGCGAGTATGTCCGGCGCATAGCATCGCGCTTCGTGCGCGACCTTTCGGAGGCGGAAGACATCGCCCAGGAGTCATTCACCCGGGCGTATGCGGCCATTGGCAACTATCGCGGAGATGCGTCGATCTCCACCTGGCTGACGCGGATCACCATCAACACCGCCATTGAGACGCTGCGCGCGGGCAAACGCAAGGTCTTCGAGAAGGCGGTCAGCACGCCTAATGATTTCGATGATGATGCGCCATGCTACGAATTCATCGAAAACCGGCCTGGTCCAGACCGGCGGTTCTCCGCAAAGGAGCAGATGAAACAGGTGCTGGATGCCTTAACCACGCTCAGCGCCTACCAACGGCAGGTATTCGAGCTGCGTTTCTTCGAAGAGAAAAGCTTGAATGAGATCGCCGATATCACCGGACGTTCGTTATCCTCTACTAAGACCGCTATCTTCCGGGCGCGGGCCCATGTGCTGGCGGCCATAGAATTAGCAGAGGAGCTCAAAACCAGCTTTGATAGCAAGAATTAGAATTTCCGCCGCCCTGTCGCTCGCCGCCGCCCTTTTTTCCAGTTTCGTGCTGCTCGCCGGGTGCGGCGGGAAGAGCAAAACGCCTGGTCCGGCGGCAAACTCAGAGTTTCTCTTTATTGCGGATCTCGATAGCTCGAAAATTGATGCGTTCACTCTGGTTCCCACATCGGGCGCGCTGACCGCGGTGACGAACACGCCATTTGCTTCCGACTACCGGCCCATCTCAATCGTTGTCCATCCCACGGCGGATACTTTCTACGTTGCGAATAACGGGAATTCCAGCACCTGCTCGGCGAACCTAACCGCGCCCGGCAGCCTTACTGCTTATACCTATGACAAGACGGGCACGCCGGCCAAAGTCGCGGAACATTGCCTGCCGGACGCTCCGACGCAGTTGCTGATCAGCTCCGACGGAAGCACTGTGTTCGCGCTCATGCCGAATACCGGACAAATCACAGCGCTTTCCACCAGCGGCGCGAGCCACGACGCGGCGGTAGTGAACACGATAACTGTGGCGGGCGGCGCTCATCCTATGCACATGGCACTCAGTTCAGACGGGAAGACGCTCTATGCTGCCGATCCGGCAGGGCTGCTGACCGTGTTTGCCGTGAATGGGAGTACGCTGACGGAAGCGGCGGGGTCGCCGCTTCCGCTTCCCGACAAGCTCGACGATCTCACCTGCTGCAACGGCAGCAGCTTGTATATTGTGGATTCCAACGCCCGCAATCTGGTGCAATATACGATTGCAAGCGCCAACGGAACCGTTTCAGCGACTCGTGGCGGAGCCATTGCCACTGATCAGTTTCCCAATCACCTCATTCTCGCCAACAAGAATGCCAACCTGCTGGTCACCAACCTAACGGTCGGGCAATTGTCTTTGTTTGGGGTTGACGCCAACAGCGGCGCGCCCACCGCGCAGATCACGCAATCCGCGACCGGCATTTATCCCACGTGCATCTTCGTGGACCCGTCGAATACCTACTTCTACGTGACCAATTATCACGCCAATACGGTGAGCGGTTTTCAGCTCAGCAGCGGCTTGCTCTCGACCACGGGCTCCGGCACAACCGGAGCATCGCCGATTTGCGGGGCAGCGGCCCACCCGGCCTAAGCTGGACAGAAGGAACGATATGCAGACTCCGGAAACTCCGTTGCAGTATGCTGGTGCTGCGCGGGAGAATAAGTACAGCGAAGCGCAGCCGGGAGGCAGCACGGCCTTGGACAGGGTTCTCATTATTGATGACGATGTGGAACTCTGCGATCTGATTGCCGAGTTTCTGAAGGAAGAGGGCTTTGGCGTACAGGCAGTGCACGATCCGGAGAGCGGACTTGCGCGGCTATCGGCAGAGAACTTCTCCATCGTTATTCTGGATGTGATGCTTCCGAAGTTCAATGGCTTTGAGCTGTTGCGGCGGCTGCGCTCGACCGGCAACAATGTCCCGGTTTTGCTACTCACCGCGCGCGGAGAAGAGGTGGACCGCATCGTGGGCCTGGAGATTGGCGCTGACGATTATCTTGCCAAGCCGTTCAACACCCGTGAACTCACCGCGCGGCTGCGGGCGATACTGCGAAGGACAGGACAGGCTGCGGCGCCACCCAGCACGAGCGGTGCTCTGCACGTGGGGGATGTAGAGTTGAACCCCAGCAACCGGACGGTGAAGCGCGAGGGCAAAGTCGTCGATCTAACGTCAGTGGAGTTCGATCTGTTGCGTGAACTGATGCGCAATGCAGGCCAGGTAGTCAGCCGCGAAGACCTCTCCAGCAACGTGCTGGGGCGTCCATTTTCTCCCTTCGACCGCAGTATCGACATGCACGTCAGCAAGCTGCGGCGCAAACTTGGAGAGCGGAATGGGGAAGATTCCATACGCACGATTCGCAACGCGGGCTATTTGTTTCCGCTTGATTTGGAAGCCTCGGCGGAGCAGTCCAGCTAAGCGACTACTTGGGAATGGTGAGCGGGCCGGCAGGGAAGCCCGATAGCAGTGAAGGGAAGATATGCGCAGTCTGTTTCTCCGGATCTTCATCTCGTTTTGGCTGATCCAGTCCATACTGACGGCAGTCACCATCTTTCAGATGATTCAGACCCGGCCGTTGAACGTGGAGAGCCACTTCAGCAACAGGATTCGGAGCTCGGTAGTTACCGCAACCCGTTTCGCGGTGCTGAGCGGAGAGGTGGACGGAACCGCTGGCTACCTGCGTGCGATTGATC
>JBDTLH010000273.1:0-4811 GCA_039934875.1 Acidobacteriaceae bacterium
CGCCTTCCGCGCAGAGTGCGCCTTCAATGAACAGCGCACCCGAACCCGCCGAACCGCATAATTGGACTGAGGAGCAGATCGTGACCTGCTCCGCCCGTGAGTGCTGGGCCCTGAGCGGCAAGAACGAGGAAAATTTCTTCGACATCGTGAAGCAGCTCGCGGAAATCTCCGCCACCAAGCGCGGGGTGCAACTACCGGAGACCAAGCAGGCCGGTATGGCAGCCGGCAAATGGATCAAGTCCCATGCCATCGCCGACCCGGACCAACTCCTTTACGCGATCGTCGATCAAGCCGTGCGCCATAGCGCCGCCCGCACCGCCGCGCATAAGAGCACAGCCAAAGCAGCCTCACCGGCGGGGTAGAGCACAATTCGCCGGAGGGTTGGCGTCTCCGCCGACCGCCCTCGCGATGGCATTGACATTAGAATTCCTCTCGACGATACACATTGCGTTTCGGGAAGATACTCGCGGGAGATGATGCTCACGCCCCACGCGCCTTGGCTTAGGTTCCCGTTCGTAGAGTCGGAGGCGAGGCTTTGTAGGCAACCGTGCTGCTCTCATGGAAAATCGGCTGCGCGGGCGCGCTTGGAGCGGAAAAATGTTCATGTCTCTGCTTCAAGAGATTCACGAAGGCAGCCGCCACCTCCCACAGTACTCCGACTGCAAAGAGGCAAAGGCCATAGATCGCAACGTACTTTAGATAGGTGTTCAAGGTCCGCTCCCTTCTAGTCTGCCCCTGATATTCGTTAGCACTCTTAATCCAAACTTCACGACATGCAGAGTGATCTTGCCAAAAGTGGACCTTCTCTAGAAGCATCCCCTCGCCGATGAAACATCTCATTTCAGCTACACTCCAAGTGGCAGGACGACGCCTCTTCCAGCGCCGCGATTGCCGCCTCGCGGCTGACGGACGGGAACTGATCGAGAAATTCATGGATTGTGTGTCCGCCCTCAAGATAAGCAAGCAGATTCTGGAAGGGGACCCTGGTTCCAACAAAAACCGGAATGCCGCCCAATATCTCTGGATCCTTCACGATAACTCGCTTCATCTCATTCCCTCTAATCGGAGTTTATCGCATTCTCCTCTGCTTCTTTTCCGACAGGCAGCGACTACGGCATTTGCGGCGCCTCCGCCGAGAGCAAGATCGGTGTTTGAGCGAGTGTTGTCGTTAGCGACAGTCAATCCCAGCAACCAGCAACTAACACCACCAACCAGCAATTAACAACGAACAACTAACAACTATCTACGGCACTTCCACCTGCTCCACCGCCCCGTCCTTCAAGATCGCCAGATGCTTCCCGTCAGGAGACAACGCAAATGCTCCGCCGATCTTCGGCATGGGAGAGACCTTGAGGGAAAAGATCTTCTTCCCCTGCCGCAGATCATAGATCGTTACGTGAAATGCTCTTCCGAATATCCGCTGCTCGTCCTGGGGATATCCTGAGAAGCCGGCAATCGAAACCAGCGCGAAGCGCGGCGCTCGGGCGGCGCGAATCACAATCGGATCACCCTCGTCCCCTCCGATATGGCCCTCCAGTATCTGCCCGCCATCCTGGCCAAACACTGTGAAGCGGCCGCAGGTAAACACCGCCTCCGCCTCCGCCGATACCGCCTCCACGCGGGAGCGGCAGGGAAGCTGGGGCAGCTTGATGCGCTGCGTCAGCCCGCCATGCACCAGCTTCAATATCCGGTTGCCCCGCAGGTCGTGCGCCACTGCCGCGTATCCAC
This sequence comes from Acidobacteriaceae bacterium, assembly GCA_039934875.1. Lineage (GTDB taxonomy): Bacteria > Acidobacteriota > Terriglobia > Terriglobales > Acidobacteriaceae > JBDTLH01. The sequence goes on from JBDTLH010000273.1 coordinate 1,729, forward strand.
CGCGCAGAAAAATCGGCGTCGAGCCGTTCACAATCTGGTAGGACTCGCGCTCCTTGAAGCTGCTCAGGTCCAGAATCCGCACCTCCTGCGTCTGCTCCTCTGAACGCAGATAGACCGTCAGCGCGTTGATCACCGGCGCTACGCCGATTGCGCTCACCGCATCGGGAATCTTGAAGTCGCGCTCCAGCTTGAGATTGTCGTCCAGGATGCGCAATTGCTCCCCCGAAAATAGCAGGAAGCCCGATTCCCGCGGCCATAGATACTGGAAGTAGGGACTCACCAGCTCACGCGTGTGGGCCAGCACCTTTCCGCTGTGCGCATCGAGGTGTAGCAGGTCCACCGGCTCCAACTCCCGCGATACCGGATCATGTGCCCCGGTAATCATCACCTGGCTGTGAAACGCCACCAGCAGCGATCCATCCGCCAGGTACTGCACCTCGCTCGAACCCCAGTGCGGACGGTAATCCTCGTTCCTCGTCGGCTTGAATCCATAAGGCTGCAGGTCAAACGTCTGCGCCCACGCCGCCGCGCTGGTCAGCAACAACGCAAATATCAACGACCATCGCATCCCTGACCTCTGGCTACTGATCTCTGACTTCCTGCTTCTCAGCAAACATCCGCTTCGGATCAACGGCGATGAACACCCCGCGGCTGCGCGCCAGCACATCGCCCTTCAGATTGCGGATCTCAGCGCCATTGATGTGCACTCGCCCGTTCACCTTCTCCTCCCAACCCACGACCTTCAAATCGGCATAGAGCGGCACCGGACGAAGGTAATCAATCTCCATGGATTTGGTCAGCGCCACCACCTCGCGCAACTTGTTCATCTTGCCCATCGCTTCATCCAGAATGGTGGCGATGATCCCTCCGTGACAATGCCCCGGAGGCCCTTCATATCTTTTGGACAAATGGAAGTCGCAGACCGCGTTCACGCCCTGATAAAAAAACTTGAGATGCATCCCGCCGGCGTTCCCCGGCCCACATCCAAAACATGCGTTCAGCTTCGGAGCGGCAGCATCTTCCGCAAGGGCCTCACTCAACCCCACGTGCCCTTCCGCGCTCAATAACTTTTCCATACCTTAAGCATAGAGGCGACTCTATAAGTTGTCATCTTGAGGGTTGAGCACCTGCATAGCTTAAAGCTAATAAGGCACGCCACCAAGATAGTTGGATGAAATGCAATCAAAAAAACATTCAAAAACGATGTAATGTGCACATTTTGTGCGCGTTTTTGACGCGTATTGAGCGAGTTGGAAAAGTGTGAGAACTTTATCGCGGACGCGCGGAAGATGCGTTTTGCGCGGCGTTGATGCGCCCCAGCCGGTCTTTCGCCTGCTGCGCCTCGATCGACCTGGGATAGCGCACCATCAGGGCGCGCAATTCCCGGATTGCCGCTTCTTTTTGCCCCAGTTCAAGCAGCGCATAGCCCTTCTTCAACTGCGCCGAAGCGGCTTTGTTGCCCCCAGGATACTGTTCTAAGACGCGGTCATACTGCTTCACCGCACTCGAATAATTGCCCCCGCGATATTGGATTTCCGCGAGATAAAACTGCGCATTTCCCGCCAAATCCGTGGTTGGATAGGCGCGCAGATAGTCGCTGAACTCCTGTGCCGCGAGCTCCATCTTGCCCCCGTTATAGTCTCTAAGGGCATTGTTATAAAGCACATCCGGGGGAGGCGCGGCACTTCCTCCACTGCCCGCAAAGCCCGCTGGGGGGGGAGGAAAGGCGCCATTCCCCGCGCTCCCGATAGTGGAAGAGTTGGCCGAACTCGGCGAAGTCCCCTGCGGCGGCCCGGTGACCGCGCCCGGCTGGGCCGGTTGAAGGTTCTGCTGCTGCGCCTGGAAATCCTCTAACTGCTTGCTCACTTTCGCGATACGGGCTTTTAGTTCATCCACCGAATCATGCATTTGCTGGATTTGCCCGGAGAGCTGGTCGTTGGTCTGTCCCGACTGTTGCTGCTGGGTCTGGACCGTTTTATTCAGCGTATCCACCGAGGTATTCATTTTGTTGATGTTGTCGGTAGTCTGGTCGATAAGGTTCTTCATCACCCCCATGCGCTCGTCAAAGGCCTGCTGCATGCGCTGCATCTGCGCCTGCAGGTTGTCCATCGAGGTTTGCAATTGAATGAGCTGTTCTTTAGTCCCCGCATGCGCGGGCAGGCTGAAGGCGGCGGAGAGAAGAGCGAGGGCGAGGAATTTGTTTCGCATATTCATTTGCATATCCTGTTGTTATTAGACGGTTGCTGAGGAATAAGGGAGGCGGGAGAAGGCAGCTTGGCTCTGAAGCACCAGCATTCCGCTTTCCTCATCCCTAGTCCCTAATCCCTAGTCCCTGTTCTAACGGCCTTGCAAGCGGAAGTGGTCGCGGCGGTTTTGTTGCCAGCAAGCTTCCGTACTTTCGGTGCAGGTGGGCTTTTCCTTGCCGAAGCTGATGGTTTGGATGCGGCTGGCGCTCAGTCCGGCGGCAACCAGGGCCTGTTTCGCGGCGTTAGCGCGGTTATCGCCCAGCGCCAAGTTGAATTCGGTGGATCCGCGGTCGTCGCAGTTGCCCTCGATCACGATGTTCCAAGTGGGCTTTTGTGTGTTCAGGAACTGCACACCCTGCTGCAGTTTAGCGGTGTCTTGCGGACGCACGGCGTAGCTGTCGTAATCGAAGAAGATGTCGGGCAGCTTTTGCTCGAGCAGTTGCTGATCGCTGAGGGTGGTGGTGGAGGAGGTCGGCGCGGCCTCGCGAATCGGAGCCGGCGGAGCGGTCACGGTCACGCGCACCGTGTCATCCCCTGAGCCGCCCGGCCCTTTAGCAAGCAGGTGATAGCTGGTTGATTCGGTGGGACGCACGGTCTGCGAGCCGCTGGTCGAGACTTGCCCCACCCCCTCGATGGAGACAGTATCGGCGTCCGTGGTGTTCCATGAAAGCTGCACGTTTTGCCCTGCGTTAACGGAAGTTGGGTTGGCTGTGATATGCGCGGTGGGCGTTGGAGCTGGGGGTGGCGGAGGTGGCGGGACCACCTTCGTCTTCTTGGCGCATCCGGTGAGCAGGATCGCGGCTGTTAAAAGAATGGCGGCAGCATATTTAGGGTGGG
>JBDTLH010000274.1:0-6410 GCA_039934875.1 Acidobacteriaceae bacterium
GAAATATGCCGCTGAGGACGCCGCGTCCCGCGCCATACATGCAGTCGATGCCGAACTTAAAGCCGGAGCGCGCGATGGCGGCGAGATCCACAAATTGCCGGAGCGCGGCGATGTAGTCTGCCTTGAGATCGCCTTCGGTGATGGTTCCTTTATTAGCTGGCCGGGGGAGAGGAGCACCCAACTCGCGCTCGATCGACTGGATGATTGCGGGACGGGCGGAGCCGCCGTACGACGCCTTATATTTAAAGCCATTCCAGCTTGCGGGATTATGGCTGGAAGTTATCATCACCCCGCCCGCATGGTTACGGTGTTTCACCGCATAAGAGACGGCCGGGGTGGGAGTGTAGTCGTTGGCGAGGGTGACGTTGATGCCGGCGGAGGCGAAGACTTCGGCCGCGGCGCGAGCGAAGTCGCGTGAGCCAAAGCGGGTGTCATATCCGATGACGATGCCTTTGGCGGGGTCTTCGTGCTTGAGGATGTAGTTGGCGGCGGCGGCGGCGGCGAGGCGCAGGTTAGAGAAGGTAAAGTCTTCGGCGATGATGCCGCGCCATCCGTCGGTGCCGAATTTGATCTGTGACATAGAGTTCTTTTACCACGGAGGCACGGAGACACGGAGAAGATCAAGAGACTACCCGCGGACTTCGCGCATGGACGCGCATGGAACAATAAAATACCAAGACATCTCATAATTTCTCTTAGTATTTCTCCGTGCCTCCGTCTCTCCGTGGTGAATGGCTCCTTACACTAGCGCAGTCATCTTCTTTTCCGAGAGGAATTTTACGACCTTGCCGACGTCCTGCGCGTGCTCGCGGGTGGTGATCAGGATGGCGTCTTCGGTTTCGACGACGACGATGTCTTTGACGCCGATGGTAGCGACGAATTTGGTAGGGGCATAGACGTAATTGCCGTCGGCGTTCAATTCGAAATGGCCGGCGGCGTCAATCACATTCATGCCCTGCTTGGCGACGGCGGCTTTGGCGGCGTGGTGTTCGTAAAGGGCGGTCCAGGAGCCGAGATCGTTCCATCCGAAGTCGGCGCGCACGCAGAAGATGTTGGAGGCTTCGCCGGCTGCGGAGCGCGGCTCGAGCACGGCGTAATCGATAGAGATGTTTTCGCACAGGGGGTAAAGCTCGGCGAGGCGCTCGGCAAATTGCGGGGTGCCGTAGGCGGCGGCGATCTCTTCGAGCAGCGCGGTGGTCTTGGGCAGATGAGTTTCGAGGGCGTGGACCAGGGTCTGCGCGCTCCAGACGAACATCCCGCCGTTCCAGTAGAAATGGCCGTCGGCGGCGAAGTGGAGGGCGCGTTCGAGATCAGGTTTTTCGGTGAAGCGGCGCACCCGCAAGACGTCGGGATCGGCATCGAGGGCGGCGCCTGCTTCGATGTATCCGTAGCCGGTCTCAGGGCGGGTGGGAGGGACGCCCATAACGACGATGTTGTCTCCGGCGGCGGCGATATCGATGGCCTTCTGGATGCCGGCGCGGAACTGCGGTTCATCGCTGATTACGTGGTCGGAGGGAAAGAGCGCGAGTACGGCTTTGGGATTGAGCCGGTGGAGGAGAAAGGCGGCCAGTCCGATGGCGGGAGCGGTGTTGCGCGCGGCGGGCTCGGAGACGATCTGCTGCTCGGGGACGCCGCCGAGCTGTTCGACGATAATGTCGGCGAGGTGCTCGTTGGTAATCACCCATAGGTTTTCGAGTGGCGCGAGCGGCAGCAGGCGGGTGACCGTCTGCTGGATCATGGTCTGATCGCCATCGAGCGCGAGCACCTGTTTGGCGCGATTGCGGCGGCTGCGGGGCCAGAATCGAGTGCCGCTGCCGCCGGCGAGGATTACGGGATAGAAGTTAAGATTCATGAATTCCGGCCAGGCGCCTCCCTGATTAGCGGCCCTCTGAGTGTGATGCCGCGGGAAGGGCAAAGTAAAGCTCCGTCTCCGGTTCGGCGGTGATGATGGAAGGGACCGAGGCGGTGAGCAACTCGATGGTCCATTGCGGGATGATGGAGTAGTCGCCCAGGGAGGCGGGGATGACCACCATCTCTCCGCAGGCGAAGGTCAGCGGCTGGGCGCCGGGGGTTTCGATGCGCGCCGCCCCATTGAGAGCGAAGAGACAGTGTGCGGCGCCCGTCGATCGCATGGTGCGTGGGCCGGTAAATTCATCGCGCTCGACAGTGAAGCAGGGAGAGGCGATCAAGGTATCTCCGCGGGGGACGACTCTGCCGGCGTGGGTGGCGGTCTTCATCGCTGCCAGGCCCTGCTCGATGTGAAGCTCCCGCGGTCGCCCGTAATCGTAGAGGCGATAGGTGATATCGGAGTTCTGCTGGGTTTCGAGGATGATCGATCCGGGGCCGATGGCGTGGACGGTCCCGGCGTCCACGTAGAAGACCTCGCCGGCGCGGACGTCGATCCAGTTGAGCAGGCGCTCCATATTGTGTTCCTGCATGGAGCGTTCGATCTGGGGGCGGGTAGTTCCGGGATTGAATCCCAGGGCGATCTGAGCGTTGCTTTCGGCATCGAGGATGTACCAGCATTCGGTCTTGCCGCAGGGTTGGCCCACGGCGCGGGCGCGAATGTCGTCCGGGTGCACCTGGACGGAGAGTTTCTGGCGAGGGAACAGCACCTTCATGAGCAGAGGAAAGCGTGCGGGGCAGGATGCGGCGGCGGCGGATCCGATGAGCGCTGCACCGTATGCGCGGCTTAGCTCTTCGAGGGTATGGCCCTGCAACGGGCCGTTCGCGATCCGGCACTGATCGCCGGTGAGCCAGACCTCTCCGATAGGCTGGGCGGCGATGGGGTGCTGAAAGAGATAGCTGACGTCGTGCGTGCCCCAGATGCGTTCGACGAACTCAGGAATAATGCGCAGGGGATAAAGGTCAGTTTCAGTCATGTTATGGCCGATTCAGCAACGCGTGAGTCTTGCGAATAATTAGAGTAGCAGCTTGCGGCGCGGCGTTGCTCAGAGTTGCTGTTCAAACCAATTTCTCATGCGCGCGAAGGCGGACTCCAGGGTGTCATGGTTGACGGCATAAGAGAGCCGGATGTGCTGAGAGGTGCCGAAGGCGTCGCCGGGATTAGTTACTACATGGGCCTCGCGCAGCATGCGGTCGCAGAGTTCGGTAGTGCTTGCGATGGCGCCCTTTCGCAGATAGGCGCTCACATTAGGATAGGCGTAGAACGCGCCCCGCGGGGTTGCGCAGTGGACTTCAGGGATGCCGTTCAAACCGGCGACGCACGCTTCGCGCAACTGGGCGTAGTCGGAGCGCATCTGGCGGATGCAATCCTGGGGGCCAGTGAGCGCGGCGACGGCCGCCTTCTGCACGATGGAGCAGATGCTCGACGTGCTCTGGCTTTGCAGCTTGCCCATCTGCTCGATCACGGGACGGGAGGCGAGGGCGAAGCCGCTGCGCCATCCAGTCATGGCATAGGTCTTCGAGAGCGAGCCGACCATCACCATGTGCTCTTTGGCGGCGGTGAAGCGTCCGGCGCTGATGCGGTCATTCGGTTCGGCGTAGTTAAGTTGAACGTAACACTCATCGTTGATGACGTAGATGCCGCGGGCATGGGCGGCCATAACGATCTCTTCGTACTCGGCGGCGGGGATGACGGATCCGGTGGGATTATTAGGCGAATTGATGATGATTGCCCGGGTACGCGGAGTGATCGCCGCCAATATCTTCTCCGCCGTAAGCTGAAAGCCGTTGGCCTCCTCGGTTTCGACAAACACGCACTTGGCGCCGGTATAGCGCACCATGTCAGGAAAAGAGACCCAGTAAGGCACGGGGATGATGACCTCGTCGCCCGTCTGAACCAGGACCTGCAGGGCGAGGAAGAGCGCGTATTTGCCGCCGGGAGTAAAGATCGCCTCCTGAGGAGTGTAATCGGACTGCCAATCCTGGCGATGGCGATCGGCTATGGCGCGGCGCAGCTCGGGTATGCCTGAAACCGGAGTGTACTTGGTGAAATTTTCCGCAATGGCCTTCACAGCGGCGTCCTTCACGTGCTGGGGGGTCGTGAAGTGGGGCTCGCCCGCGCCCAGGTCGAAGACTTCGATGCCCTGGGCCTTCATCCTGGCCGCCGCGGCGATCATCAGCAGCGTTGGGGAGGGTTCAATGCGCTGGATTCTGCCGGTGAATGGGGGGGAGCTTACCGTGGATGCCATTTGCGTGTTGCAACCTCTTATCTAGTTTACCTGTTGCATGCCGTCATTCTTTCGGAACTAAAGTTCACGGGCAGGCTGGACTATGCGCTTCGACGCGGGCTATCCGCCCTCAAGCGCTATTTTCCGCCGCAAGCGCTCTTCCACCTGCGGTGGAACCAGATCGCTGACCCGCCCTCCCAGACGGAAGACTTCCTTCACCAGGCGTGAGCTTACGTAGGAGTATTGCTCGGCGGGCATCATGAAAACGGTCTCCAGGCCAGGATTCAGCTTGCGGTTCATCATCGCCATCTGAAATTCATATTCATAGTCGGAGATGGCGCGAATGCCACGCAACACCGCCTTGGCTCCCTTGCGCTGCGCATAATCGACCAGCAGTCCCTCGAAGCTCTCTATGCTGACGTTGGGCCAGCGCCGGCAGGTCTCATGCAGCATCTCCATGCGCTCTTCGGTGGTAAAGAGCGGGTGCTTGCCCGAATTCAGCAGCACGGAGACGATCAATTCATCGAAGATCTGGCTGCCCCGGGCGATCAGATCAAGGTGTCCGTTAGTGAGCGGGTCGAAGCTGCCGGGATAGATCGCGCGAACGATGGTCATGGGTCGTGCCGCCGCCTAGTGTATCTGGAATCCGCACCAGAGCGCCAGCAGACAAACAGGTGCGGCTCCGGCGTCACCGGCGCCAGAGCCGCGAAGCAGTGGTGAACCCAAGTCTCGCCTCTATTACAGAGCGCTGCCTAGTCCCGCGCTGCGCAAGTTCGCCTCGCTAATGGCGCCGGTGCAGCAGTCGGCGATCTTCCCATCAATGACCACGGTAGGAACTCGCTTGATGCCAAGGCCCTGTGCCCGTTTTGTGACGCTCTCCTGTTTCATGTCATGCACCGTGACCTCGCACGAGGAGCACGCAATGCGACGCACCAGCGCCACGGCTTCATCGCAGCAGATGCAACCTGCCGTAAAGACTTCCACGTTTCGTTTTTGACTCATCTTTCCTCCAACATTGTTTTGTTTATGTACATCGTGTTTAGGTACAGCACGAATTCTTGGGTTGTGGCCATGCGTTCCAGACCGCCGCAACGATCAGCATCGCCACACCCGTATAAAGAGCGAGGTGGGACCCGATAATGAATTTGCCGCCCAGGATGAAAGCCGAACCTGCCAGGCCGAGTAGTGCGGGCCGGTATCCGCGCCGCCGTTGTGCGCGAAAGCTAAGCGCGGCCAGAGCCAAAAGAAGAAACGCCGCGGTAAAGGCGAACAGATATCGCGCTTGCACTAGAAATCCGAGTCCAAGGGCGCTCAAGAGGGCGGCGTAAGCCGGCCAGCAGAGCGGGCACACCAGCTTCGGAAGCAGAGCAACGCCAATGCCCGGCACGGTGGTCCAACGATCAATTCTCATCGTGCGCCTCTTCGGAGCCAATGCTTTCTAAGATCGAGCAGTGCGTGGCAGGGCCCGCACCGGGGCAGGTTTCCGTGAGCGCGGTTAAGTACCGCTTCATGGCCTCGAGCGTCCGTATCTTCTCTCTGATCTCGGCCACTTTGGTCCGCGCTAAGCTGCGCACCTCGGCGCAGTCGGTCGTCTGGTCTTGGGCAAAGACGAGCAGCTCTCGGATCTCTTTTAGTGAGAAGCCGAGCTCCTGCGCGCGCTTGATGAAGTGGATGCGCCGCACTGCGTCAAGCGAATACAGGCGGTAGCCCGCCTGCGACCGGGGCGGTTCGGGTACGAGCCCCTGCGCCTCGTAAAATCGGATGCTTTCGAGATTTACTCCTGCCGTGCGAGCCAGTTGGCCAATGGTCAGACTTTTCATATTTCCACTATAAACCCCGTAGTTAACTACGGGGTCAAGCGGTTTTCGCAAAATATAACTATTTTGTGCTGAGCAGGACTGAACCACAGCCGGCTAAATTCAATCGGCGATCCCCGAGACATCAGTGAGCTTGGTCAGCAAGCTCCGTCCCAAATCCCTTCGTGTGGCTCCCTTGACTGCCCTTCCGCCTGCTGGGCATAGCCGTCGACGGTGCTCTGTAGATGGTGGCAGCGTTGATCTTTCTGCCGGTGCGGCTGCTCCGAGCGGCGTGAAGCTATTCGCGTCTGTTCAGGGGCAGCGGACGTCGTGCCGCCATCAACATCACCGTTTATCATGTATCGTGGCGGATCTTAAATCCCAAGTCGAAGACGCGCTGAACGAGACGCGCATTCTGATTCTGGGAGGACAGGTGCTGATCGGGGCGGCCATGCGGCTGTATTTTCTGACCATCTTCGAT